>JBDHVF010000388.1:0-7464 GCA_039809605.1 Polyangiales bacterium
GGGGGCGTGCGGTCGGCCTCGGCGAGCCGCAGCGCCTCGCGCGCGCGGGCCTCGTCGAGCTCGCGCTTCTTCGAGAGTGCGATCATCTCGTGCATCTTCGCGACGTGCTCCTTCACGCGCGCGAGCTTGTCGGGGGCGTGGGCGTCGTCGGGGCCGTCGTACGAGATGAGGTCGCTCGGGATCTGGTACTCGATGAAGAGGGTGAGCAGCTCCTGGGTGAGCTTGATCTCCTTGGTGAGGCTGTCGGGCGGGAGCTTGAGCACGCGCTCGAGCTGCGGCTTGACCTGGATCACGCACACGCCGAAGAGGGTGCTCTCGAGCTGCATGGCGCGGAACGCCCGCGCGAAGCGCTGCTGCTCGGGCGAGAGCGACTCGATGGCGTCGCGGAACTCCTTCGGGGTCGGGATGGCGTCGAGCACGAGGGGGATCTCGAGCAGGTCCTTGTTCTGCACGAGGATGCCCGCGCGGGGTTCGAAGGTGTCGGCCGACGCGATGCGGCCCACGAGCAGGATGAAGCTGCTGAACTGCCGCGCCCTCGCGACGAGGCTCAGCGCGAGCTCCGCGCGCCCGCTGAACTGGTGCGACACCCACGCGTGCAGGTAGCGGTCGCCGAGGAACGCCACGCGCGTCGACGCGTCGAGGGCGAAGCGCATCGGGCGCGCGGCCTCGCGCCACGCGACCAGGGTCGAGACGGGCGCCGGGCTCTCGCCGCCCACGCCCGCCTCGAGGCTCACCACGCCCTCGGGCGCGTGGTCGGGGCGGCGTACCGCGTGCGAGAACGGCACGGGGCGAAACGCGGGCTTGAACAGCTTGCGGTGGTGAAAATCCATGTAGGCCGAGAAGTCGGCGGGCGTGACCTCGTGGCCGATGGCGGCGACGAGCTGGTCGCGGAGCATCTGCTCGACGTGGTTCACGCCGTCGGCGTAGCGCTGGCACACGTCGGCCGCGTGCAGCAGCGTGACGAGCAGCGTGGCCTCGACGAGGGTGACCACGGTGCTGTCGCGGGGGAAGACCCGCGCGAGGTCGGCGCAGCGCTCGGCGAGGCTCCGGCGCTGCTCGGCGAGAAAGGCGTTGGCGTACGAGGTCGGCACCACGCCGTTGGGGGCCTGCTCGAAGAGCGGCACCACGGGCACGAACACGTCCCTCGCGTGGATGGCCGAGAGGTCGCGCCCGTGGTCCTGCTGCGCGGGGAAGAGCTCTCGCGCGAAGTACCCGTGCACGCTCGCGCACCAGTGCGAGAGGGCGTAGAGCTGCGCGAGGGCGCGGTCGACCTCGGGGTTCCTGCGGGGCGTGTGGCAGGCGGGCGAGGTGCGGTCGATGGCGAAGGCCACCCGCCCCTCGTCGTCGAGGCTCGCGAAGAGCCACGTGACGTTCACGTCGAGGTTGGGGCGCACCACCGACTCGGGGCGCGGCCTCGCCTTCGCGGCGGTCTTCACCTCGACGCGGCCCGCGCGCGCGTGCAGCGTCACGCCCTGGTCGGGCACGCTCCCCTGGTACGCGACGAGCTCGTAGCCGAACTCGAAGAGCCAGACGTACTCCTTCACGGTCGTGACGACCTTCTCGGTGCGCCGCTCGACGCCGCCGAGGAGCGTGCGGCGCTCGGTCACGTGCTGCTGCGCGGCCTCCTCCTGGCGCGTCTCCTCGCGGAGAAAGCTGCACTCCTCGTGCGCGCGGAGGCGCAGCGTGACCGAGCGACCCTTGGCCCACTCGCGGAGCTGCTCGACGCCCTCGGAGGTCAACCCCACGCCCCCGAGGCACTGGAGGATCGCCGCCACCGCGGTGCGCGTGAGGAACTCGGCCAGGAGGTACTTGTCGTCGTAGCGGTGCGGGACGTCGGCCGGGTACTGCGGGTTGCGCGCGTGGTCGAGCACCGTGCGGATGCGGGCGAGCGCCGCGTCGACGCTCGTTCTGAAGCGCGCTTCGTCGTAGTGGGGGTTCATGTCGCCTCTCGAGGGTTGCGGGGTGGGCGTTCGCCGCCTCACGCCAGCCGCGCGGCGGCGCGCTGGAGCGACGCGCACAGTCGGTAGAGCGCCCTGCGCGACGGCGTCGCCCGGCGCTCGAAGCGCGCGAGGAAGCGCCGCACCTGCCGCTCGGAGAACACCAGGTCGGCGCGGGCCTCGGCGCGCCCGTGCAATGCGACGACCTCGCGCGCCGTGGCGGCGTCGACGAGCTCTCGCACCGCGTCGAGCGTGTACCCGAGGTGCCGGTGCTCGTCGGAGAGCACGGCCTCGACCACGCGCGCGGCGGTGCGCGCGCCGCCCCGCTCGCACGCGTCGAGGTGCAGCTCGAGGGAGCGCGACACGCGCCGCTCGAGGTGGTGCGCGTGCGCGAGAAAGTGCGCGAGCCGCAGGCGCCGGGCGTCGGGGTCGTCGGCCTCGCCGACGCGCCAGCGCGCGGGCGTGTGGGCGCGGATGACGTGGTTGAACACGTCGTCGCCGTCGAAGCCCTCGACGGCGTGGCCCGAGAGCTTGATCGCGCGCGCGAACATGGCGCCGTGGCGGCGCTCGTCGTCGCGGTGGCGGGCCATCGCGTCGGCGAGCCACGCCCAGGGCGCGTGCGCCACGGGGAAGTAGTCGTCGACCGTGTCGGGGTAGAGCTCGCCCGCGCGGTAGAGGCTGAGCACCCACGCGTGGGTCTCGGGGTCGGCCACGAGGTCGCGGTGCCACGCGCGCTTCACGGCCTCGACGCCGCGCGCGACGATCATCGCTTGCAGGCCCCGCACGCGGCGGCGAAGAGGCCCACGGCCAGCACGCCCACCACGAGGCCGAGGATGCCCGCGAGGCCCGAGGTGATGTACGAGCCCGCGGCGATGCGACCGACGAGGGGCCAGCGGGGCCGGGCCTTCGAGAGCATCCAGGTGAAGAGCGCGGTGAAGAGGGCGTGCGGCACGAGCCCGCCGCACACGTACGCGACGGCGTCGCGCTCGAACGCGCGGCTCGACACGAGCATCACCACGCCCGCGAGCCACACGACGTTGCCGGGGCCCGCGATGACCATCAGCGGCGTGACCCAGCGGTCGCTCGCGCCCTGCGGAGGAGGCCCCGGCGGCGGGGGGTATCCGCCGGGAGGGCCGTAGGGGGGCGGCGGGGGCGCAGGAGGAAAGGGGCCTTGGTTCATCGCGTGCTCTCGAGGGCGGGCGCGGGCGGCGGGCGCAGCGTGCGCCACGCGGTGAGCCCCGCGCCGAGGGCGATCATCGGCACGCAGAGTACCTGATAGACCGAGAGGCCACCCACGGTCTTCGGCGTGTCGCGGAGGAATTCCGTCGCGAAGCGGTAGAGCCCGTAGGTCACGAGGTAGAGCGAGAAGAGCCGCGCGTGCAGCACGCGCCTGCGCACCATGGCCATGAACGCCACGCCCGTCGCGAGCTGGAACGCCACCTCCATGAGCTGCGTGGGCCAGCGAGAGACGCCCTCGGCGTCGCGCACCGAGAGCCAGCCCTCGTGCGCGGTCCCTGCGCAGCAGCCCGTGAGGTGGCAGCCCAGGCGGCCGATGGCGATCGAGAAGGGGAGCACCGCGGCGAAGCGGTCGTTGGGCGGCTGCGCGTAGCCCGCCAGGGGTTTTGCGATCTCGCCCGCGGCCCAGCCCCCGAGCAGGCCCCCCACGATCGAGCGGCCGCTGTTCGCCATGGCCGCGAGGCCGCCGGGGTAGGGGCGCCAGGGCCAGCCGTAGTCTCCCGCGAGGGCCACGAGCTTGGCGCCCGCGAGCGCGCCGAGCATCACGCAGCCCTGCACGACCCAGTAGCGCCTGCGGTCGGCGCGGTCGCGCATGTGGCGCGTGAGAGGAAACGCGAAGAGCACCACCAGCCCGAGCAGCACCGGCAGCGCGTACGTCGTGTAGAAGGTCACGGCCGATCTTAACCGTGGTCACGCCGCGGCCGACGCCCCGTGGTACGAATGCGCACCATGAAGCCCACGGCCAACCCCACGGTGATCCTGCGGCACTGCGACGCGTACGACCCCGAGCGCATCCGGGCGATCGTGCGCGAGGGCCTCGAGGCGCTCGGCCTGCGCCCGCGCGGGCGCACGCTGGTCAAGCCCAACGTGGTCTCGTCGGGGCCGCTCTTCAAGCACGCGTACACGCGGCCCGAGTTCGTCGAGGGCGTGCTCCGCGCGCTGCGCGACCGCGACGAGGGGAGCATGACCGAGCTCGCGGTCGGCGAGCGCTGCGGCATCACCATCCCCACGCGGCGCGCGTTCGAGGGCGCGGGCTACGACCCGATGCTCGAGCGCGCGAACGCGAAGCGCTACTGCTTCGAAGAGGAGCCGCAGGTCGAGATCCCCTACGCGCACGCGGGCCGGCTGCGCGACTACGTGTTCACCCCCGAGCCCGTGGCGAGGGCGGACTTCTTCGTCAACTGCCCGAAGTTCAAGGCCCACCCGTGGACGACGGTCACGTTCTCGATGAAGAACTACATCGGCATCCAGGACGACCGCCACCGGCTCATCGACCACGACCACCGGCTCAACGAGAAGATCGCGGACCTGCAGTACATCGTGCAGCCGCGCTTCATCGCCATCGACGCGATCACCGCGGGCGAGGGGCGCATGCTCACGCCCGTGCCCTTCCCGCTGAACCTGGTGATCATGGGCGACAACCAGGTGGCCTTCGACGCGGTGTGCTGCGCGATCATCGGCGTCGACCCGATGTCGGTCGAGCACATCCGCCTCGCGCACGAGCGCGGCTTCGGCCCCGTCGACCTGTCGGCCATCAGGGTCGTGGGCGACGTGACGCTCGACGAGGCGCGCGCCCGCGCGAGGGGCTTCAAGGTCGGGCTCGTTCGCGTGGAGAAGTACTTCGAGGGCACGCACATCACCGCGTACGCGGGGCCGCCGCCCGAGGGCGAGAAGACCGACTACTGCTGGGGGGGCTGCCCCGGCGCGATCGAGGAGGCCATCGAGATCCTGCGGCTCTTCGACGAGACGGTCGACGAGAAGATGCCGCGGCTGCACGTGGTGTTCGGGCGCTACGAGGGGCCCCTCGACGTGAAGCCCGGCGAGCGGGTGGTGTTCATGGGCGACTGCTCGGAGTACAGCGGCCCCCTCGGCGACCGCCTCGTGCAGATCAAGAGCACCTACAGAGACCGCTCGACGAAGGACCCGCACCACGCGAAGCACGACGACATCTACGTGAAGATGGCGGCGGTGATGGCGAAGCTGCGCGCGAGCCGCGACCAGGGCTACGTGCGCTTCGAGGGCTGCCCGGTGAGCGTGGCCGAGCAGGTGCTCGCGCTGTGCTTCATCGCGGGGTCGAAGAACCCGATCCTCGACCCGAAGGAGGCCATCCCCTTCAACAAGGCCTACCTCCAGTGGCGGTCGGCGATGGCGCTCAAGCGCCTGCGCGGCGTCGCCTACCAGCGGCCGGGGGCGTGCGAGCGCGGCGACGGGCGGCCCGAGGTCGAGTAGCGGTCAGTTGAGGGTGCCGCCGCCCTCGCCGGGGGCGGCGCCCTGGAGGAGCTTTCCGCGAAGGATCGACGCGCGGTGGCGCGCGGCGGCGATCTGCTGCCGCACGGCGTCGATGTCGACCGCGAGGTCGCTCATGCCCGCGTCGCCGGCCTCGCGCGCGAGCTCGCGGGCCTCGTCGCCGACCTTCGCCATGCGCGCGTCGATGTCGGTGAGCTCCGCGGCCGCGTCGACGTCGGGGCCGTCGCTCCGGGCGCGCTCGGTGATGGCCCTCGCCGCGGCGGAGATCTCCGTCGCGGCGTCGCCGAGCTTCGCGAAGCGCCCGAGGAGCTCGTTCATGGCAGCGCAGCGGGCCTCGAGCTCCACGCGGCGGCGCTGGAGCTCCGCGGCCGCGCGGTCGTTGTCGGCGCGCGTGGCCTGCAGGGCCTCGATGAAGCGCCGCATGCGGGTGTTGAGCTCCTCCTGGCTCTCGGTCGCGGCCTGCACCGCGCGCAGGGCGCGCTCGACGTCCTTGCGGGCGTCGAGCTTCGCGCGGCACGCCGCGTCGGCGAGCTTGCGGAAGCGCTCGAGCTCCTCGTCGAGCGCGAGCGCGGCGGCGCCGAAGGGGGTCGGAGGCGTCGTTCGATCGTTGGCCATTCGCGTCGCCCGTCCTTTCGATGCGCGGAGGGTAACAGCACTCGGAGGCGCGTGAGGCGTGACCTTCCGCCACACCCCCCGAAGCACGGAATTTCCTCGGTGATTCTGCGCCTTGTCGCTTGCGTGGCCGCTCACGTAGAGTGCGCCGAAGCGTGGTCGCGCAGGGCGCGACGAACCGCGGACGGCACCGATTCGCCAACGGCCAGCGACGGACGAGAGGATTCATGCGCGCGCAGACGAACGGAAGCGATGCTTCGAAGAAGCCGGTCACCGAAGTCTTCAGGGCGGGCGAGCTCCTGCGGGTGCTGCGCGCGTACCGCAAGGGCGATTTCAGGGTGCGCGTGCGGGAGGAGTACACGGGCACCGCGGGCGAGATCGCGCAGACGCTCAACGAGGTGATCGCGCTGAGCGAGTCGATGGCCAACGAGCTCGATCGCATCAACACGGTCGTCGGCAAGGAGGGGCGCCTGAGCCAGCGCGCGTCGCTCAAGGACGCGCGCGGCGCGTGGGTGACGAGCATCGACTCGGTGAACGAGCTCATCGCCGACCTCGTGCAGCCCACGACGGAGGTCGGTCGCGTGATCGGCGCGGTGGCCTCGGGCGACCTCTCGCAGACGATGACCCTCGAGATCGACGGGCGCCCGCTGCGCGGCGAGTTCCTCCGCACGGCGAAGGTCGTCAACGGCATGGTCGAGCAGCTCGGCTCCTTCGCGTCGGAGGTGACGCGCGTCGCCCGCGAGGTGGGCACCGAGGGCAAGCTCGGAGGCCAGGCCAAGGTGAAGGGCGTGTCGGGCACGTGGAAGGACCTCACCGACTCGGTGAACCTCATGGCCGGCAACCTCACCGCGCAGGTGCGCAACATCGCCGAGGTGACGACGGCCGTCGCGCGGGGCGACCTCTCGAAGAAGATCACCGTCGACGTGAAGGGCGAGATCCTTCAGCTCAAGAACACCATCAACACGATGGTCGACCAGCTCAACGCCTTCGCGTCGGAGGTGACGCGCGTCGCCCGCGAGGTGGGCACCGAGGGCAACCTCGGCGGCCAGGCGCAGGTGCCCGGCGTCGGCGGCACGTGGAAGGACCTCACCGACAACGTCAACTCGATGGCGACCAACCTCACCAACCAGGTGAGGAACATCGCCGAGGTCGCGACGGCCGTGGCGAAGGGCGACCTCACCCGCAAGATCACGGTCGACGTGAAGGGCGAGATCCTTCAGCTCAAGAACACCATCAACACGATGGTCGACCAGCTCAACGCGTTCGCCTCGGAGGTGACGCGCGTGGCCCGTGAGGTGGGCACCGAGGGCAAGCTCGGCGGCCAGGCCTTCGTGAAGGGCGTGGCGGGCACGTGGAAGGACCTGACCGACTCGGTGAACTCGATGGCGTCGAACCTCACCGCGCAGGTGAGGAACATCGCCGAGGTCACCAC
>JBDHVF010000389.1:0-7456 GCA_039809605.1 Polyangiales bacterium
ACGTTCACGCGCTTCGCCGTCGCCGCCGACCACCCGCAGGCGTCGCTGGCCGGCGCCGAGGTGCTCGCCGCGGGTGGCACCGCCGCCGACGCGGCCGCCGCGGTCATGCTCGCGCTCGGCGTGGTCTCGCCCGCGTCGAGCGGCCTCGGCGGCGGAGGCTTCGCGCTCTACTACCGCGCGCGCGACCGCAGCCTGACGTTCCTCGACTTCCGCGAGAGCGCGCCCGCCGCGATCGCGCCCGAGTCGCTCGCGCGCCCGCCCGGGCCGCCGCCTCCCAACGCCCCGCCGCGCGTGATGGGCCCCTCGGTGGGCGTGCCCGGCGAACCCCGCGGGATCGAGGAGCTCCTGCGCCGCTTCGGGTCGCTCGACCGCGCGCGCGTCGTCGCCCCCGCGGTGCGCCTCGCGGAGGAGGGCTTCGCCCCGAGCGAGCACATGGCGACGCTCTCGCAGCGCTTCGTCACGGCGCTCCGCCGCGATCCCCTCGGCAGCCAGTGGGTGCCCGACGGGGCCGAGGGCATCCGCGCGGGCGTCACGCTGCGCAACCCCGCGCTCGCGCAGACGCTGCGAACGTTCGCGGTCGAGGGCGCGCGGCCCTTCTACGAGGGCGCCATCGCCGACGAGATCGTGCGCGTGACCCGCGGCATCGGCGGCGCGCTCTCGGCCGACGACCTGCGCGCCTACCGCGTGACCGAGCGCGCCCCGCTCACGGGCGACTACTACGGCCTGCGCTGGGTGACCTCGCCGCCCGAGAGCGCCGGGGGCTACACCCTGCTCGCGAGCCTCGGGCTGTTGGAGCGCTGGCTCCCGCGCGGCGCGCGCCCCGACGAGGCCGACGCGCTGCACGCGCTCGCCGAGTCGTGGCGGGGGCCCTTTCTCGACCGCGCGCGCTACTTCGGCGACCCCGACTTCGTGCGCGTGCCCGTCGACGCGCTGCTCGCGCCCGACCGCGTCGCCGCGCGCGCGTCGCGCTTCGACCCCGCGCGCGCGCGCCCCTCGGCCGACTACGACCTCCCGCTGCCCGACACCACGGGCGCGCCCGTGGCCGTGCCCGTGGGCACCGGCACCTCGCACCTCTGCGTCGTCGACGCCGAGGGCAACGTCGCGAGCGTCACCACGACGGTGAACATCCCCTTCGGCGCGGGCGCGAGCGTCGCGGGCTTCTGGCTGAACGACGAGCTCGACGACTTCACCTCGCCCGCCGCCGCGGGCGCGCCGTCGTCGCCGGGCGGCGCCGCGAACCTGCCCGCGCCGAGGCGCCGCCCCGTGTCGACCATGACCCCGACGATCGCGTTCGAAGGGGGCGCCCCCGTGCTCTGCGCGGGAGGCAGCGGCGGCACGCGCATCGTCACGTCGGTGGCGCAGGCGGTCTGGCGCGCGGTGGTGCTCGGCGCGCCCGTGGGCGAGGCCGTGGCGCACCCGCGCATCCACCAGGCCGCGCAGCCCGACACGCTCTCGGTGGAGCCCGCGGAGCCCGACGCCGTCGTCGCCGCGCTGCGCGCGCGCGGGCACCAGACCGACGTGCTGCGCTACGGCGCGGTCGTGCAGATGATCCGCCTCGTGCGGGGCCCCGGCGGCGTGCGGCTCGAGGCCGCGAGCGACCCGCGCAAGGGCGGCCGCCCCGCGGGGCGGTGATCCCCCTCCATCGGAACCTCCAACAAGGAGCAGCACCTCAGATGCGCATCGCCTTCCTGATGGACCCCATCGACCGCGTGATCATCGACAAGGACACCACCTTCGCGCTGATGCTCGAGGCGCAGGCCCGCGGCCACCAGGTGTTCTCGCTCGGCCCCGCGGACCTCATGGCCGCCGACGGCACCGTGTACGGCCTGCTCTACCCGACGAAGGTCGACCGCGCGGCGCCCCCCGCGCACGCCACCGTGTCGGCCCCCGCGCGCACCGACCTGCGGACGCTCGACGCGTTCTTCATCCGCACCGACCCCCCGTTCGACGCCACGTACCTCTACGCCACGCAGCTCCTCGAGCGCGTGCGCGACGACGTGCTCGTGCTCAACGACCCGCGCGGCCTGCGCGACGCCAACGAGAAGCTCTATGCGCTGCACTTCCCCGAGGTCACGCCGCGCACCATCGTGACCATGCGCGAGCACGACGTCCGCGCCTTTCTCGAGACCCTCGGCGGCCCGGGCGTCATCAAGCCCCTCGACGGCGCCGGCGGCCGCGGGATCATGGTGGTCGACCTCGACGACCGGAACTTCCGCTCGATCGTCGAGACCACCACCCGCGAGGGCACGCGCTACTGCATGGTGCAGGAGTACCTCCCCGCGGTGCGCAAGGGCGACAAGCGCGTGCTCCTGCTCGAGGGCGAACCGCTCGGGGCCATCCTCCGCGTGCCGCGCGAAGACGAGGCCCGGAGCAACATCCACGTCGGCGGCCGCGTCGAGCCCGTCGACCTCGACGACGACGACCGCAGGATCATCGCCGCCGTGGCCCCGAGGCTGCGCGCCGACGGCCTCGTGTTCGTGGGCCTCGACGTGATCGGCGGGCGCTTGACCGAGGTCAACGTCACCTCGCCCACGGGCATCCAGGAGCTCTCGCGCTTCACCGGCTCGGCGCCCGAGGCGAAGGTCCTCGCGTGGATCGAGCGCAGGGTGCGGTCGCGCTCCGCTGAATGACCATTCAGCGCGTCTTGACACGCCGCGCCAGACGATCCTACACCCACTGCCCGGCCGCGCCCGCGGCCGCCCCTCCCCCTTCAGTCAGGAGCGCAGTTCCGTGAAGATCCTCGTCTCCCTCAAGCGCACGGCGGACCCCGACAACGCCAACAAGGTCAAGGTCGCGCCCGGCGGCGCCAGGGTCGTCACCGACGGCCTGGAGCCCAAGGTCAACCCCTTCGACGAGTACGCGGTCGAGACCGCGCTCCGCCTCGTGGAGAACGGCAAGACCCGCATCGCCGGCGACAGCGTGGTGGTGGTCTCGTTCGGCCCCAAGGAGGCCGCGACCAACATCCGCCAGGCGCTCGCGATGGGGGCCGACTCGGGGCTGCTCTACACCGCCACCGACGACGAGCTCGACGGCGACCTCGTGGCCCGCGCGCTCGCGAAGGTCGTCGAGCAGCAGAAGCCCGACCTGGTGATCCTCGGCAAGCAGGCCGTCGACGGCGACAGCAACCAGGTCGCCCAGTGCCTCGCCGAGTACCTGGGCTGGCCGAGCGCGACCTTCGCGATGAGCGTCAACCTCGCGGCCGACAAGAAGACCGTCACCGTGGGCCGCGAGGTCGACGGCGGCGTGATCAAGCTCGCCCTCACGCTCCCCGCGGTGATCTCCGTCGACCTCCGCATCGTCGGCTCGAAGGCCGTCACCAACAACGTCACGCCCGCGACCCACGCCTACACCGACGCGCCGCGCTTCGCGCCGCTGCCGATGATCATCAAGGCCAAGACCAAGCCCATCGCCGAGGCGCCCATCGCCTCGCTGGGCGTCGAGACGGCCCTGAAGGTGAAGTACACGGGCTTCGAACTGCCGCCCTCGCGCAAGGCCGGCATCAAGGTCAAGGACGTCGCCGAGCTCGTCGAGCGCCTCCGCTCCGACGCGAAGGCCCTCTGAAGGAGACACCGTCACCATGAGCAAGACCCTCGTCATCGCCGAGACCGCCGGCGGCCGACTCAAGAAGACCACGCTCAGCGCCATCACCTTCGCCCGCAAGGCGGCGCTCCCCTTCGACGTGCTCGTGCTCGGCAAGGGCGCGGCGGGCGCCGCCGAGGAGCTGCGCGCGTACGGCGCGGGCGCGGTGCTCGTCGCCGACGACGCCCTCTTCGCGAACTACGTCGGCGAGGCCTTCGCCCCCACCGCGGCCGACGTCGCGAAGAAGGGCGGGTACTCGGTCGTGGCCGTGACCGCGAGCTCCTTCGGCAAGGACCTCGCCCCCCGCGTCGCCGTGCGCCTCGGCGCCGGCCTCGCGCCCGACATCTCGCGGGTGGAGAGCTCCGGCGGCGCGCTCGTGTACAAGCGCCCGATCTACGCCGGCAACGCCGTCGCCACGATGCAGGTCACCACCGCCGTGCAGGTGGTGAGCGTGCGCCAGTCGGAGTTCGAAGCCGCCGCGCCCTCGGGCGGCGCGTCGCCCGTGACGGCCGTGGCCGCGTCGCCCGCGCCCAACGCCTCGCGCGTGCAGTTCGTGGGCTTCGAAGAGGTCAAGTCCGAGCGCCCCGAGCTCACCGAGGCGCGCGTGGTCGTGTCGGGCGGCCGCTCGCTCAAGTCGGCCGAGAACTTCAAGACCGTGCTCGAGCCCCTCGTCGACGCCTTCGGCGCGGCCATGGGCGCCAGCCGCGCGGCCGTCGACGCGGGCTACGTGCCCAACGACCTGCAGGTCGGCCAGACGGGCAAGGTCGTCGCCCCCGGGCTCTACATCGCCGTGGGCATCTCGGGCGCCATCCAGCACCTCGCGGGCATGAAGAACAGCAAGGTCATCGTCGCCATCAACAAGGACCCCGAGGCGCCCATCTTCCAGGTGGCCGACTACGGCCTCGTGGGCGACCTCTTCAAGGTCGTGCCCGAGCTCACCGAAGCCGTGCGCCGCGCGCGCGCCGACCGCTAGCGCCCCCCCCGGTGCGCCTTTCCAATTCGTAGCGCTCGCCGCGCGGGGCCGATATCGTACGCGCCTCCATGCGAGGCCTCGCGCGCCGCACCCCGCTCACCGTCACCGTCGCCTCGTCGCTGTGCGCGCTCGCGTCTCCCTCGGCGGCGCAAGACCTCTCGGGCACCTGGCGCATCACCCGCGACCAGGTCGACGTGACCGTCACCGAGTGGGGCGCCGCGTGCGGCCCGCGCCCCGAGTCGCACCGCAACGCCACCGGGCGCGAGGTCACCGTGCGCGCCGAGGGCAACGAGCTGGTGCTCTCGGGCGGCCGCACCTACCGCACCAACCGCTGCTGGAGCGACAACCGCGACGTCGCCCTCGTGAGCGCCGCGCACCCGTCGCCCACGCAGTGGGTCGTCACGTGCAGCACCCCGACCAACTTCGCCCTCGCCGAGCAGGGCACCTACCGCCTCACCGCGAGCGGCGCGAGCCGACTGAGCTTTCGCGACGAGACCCGCTACGAGTGGAACATCCAGGGCTCGAGCTGCCGCGCGTCGTCGGTGCTCGTGCGCGAGTACGAGCGCGTCGGCGCCGCAGACGCGGGACCTCCGCCACCACCGCCGCCACCGCCTCCGCCACCACCGCCACCACCGCCGCCGCCGTCGCGCTGCGCGAGCCCGGGGCCCGCGGTGGCCTTGCAGCTCACCCCCGCGCGCAGGAGCACCACCGCGGGCGAGCGCGCGTGCTTTCGGGCGCGCCTCGTCGACGCGAACCGCTGCGAGGCGCGCGGGCCCGACGTGGCGTGGGCGATCCAGCGGACGGCGGGCTCGGCCGAGGCGACGCTCGACCACAACTGCGTCGTGGCCGCGCGCGACAGCGCGACGGGTGAGTTCGAAGTCACCGCCACGGCGGGCGGGTTCACCGCGCGCGCGGTCGCCGCGGTCGTCACCGCCGACCGCTACCGCGACCTCGTCGCGGCGCACCTCGAAGACCCCGACGCGGGCGCCGTCGCGCCTCCCCCCGTCGACACCGGGCCGCGCGTGGGGGCCGTCGCCGTCACCGCGCCCACGCCCCCCGCGAAGACGTCGCCCGTGGTGTGGATCCTCGCGGGCGTCGCCGCGTTGCTCGGCGCCTCGGGCCTCGCGCTCGTCACGCGCCGTCGCAAGCGCGCCGCGGCGGTCTCCGCACCGAAGGAGGTCGCCCCCATCGAGCCCACGAGCGAGGCGGTGACCCATCGCATCCGCCGCGAGGCCGTGCAGCTCCCCGCGCAGCGCGCGCCCGTCGCGGCGCCCGCGGTCGCGGCGACTCCGCCCGAGCCGCGCGCCTGCCCGCGCTGCGGCAAGCACTACGAGGGCGGCCTCGCGTTCTGCCCTCAAGACGGCGCCTCCCTCGTCGCGGCCGCGTCGGTGCCCGCGCCTCCGGCCGAGGCGATGCCCGTCGCGGCGCCCGAGGGAGTCTGCCCGAAGTGCGGGCGCAAGTACCCCGCGCCCACTGAATTCTGCGGAGAGGACGGCGCCCCGCTCGTGAGGCCGCGATCGTGAGCGCGCGAACCCAAGGGTCGCGTCCGCCGCCGATCGAAGTTTCTGTCGCACGCTGAACCGATGCTTGACCCTTGAAACTACGAATCTCTAGAATGGCCGCGCCTCGCGGTGAACGACCGCTCACTCGACCACCGCCTCCGCGAAGCGCCTCCCCTTCCACGCGCACGCAACCCGACGCCAACGGTGATGGCGTCACGCTCCTCGCCACGGGTGACCTGACATGAAGATCGTTTGCCAGAGCTGCTCCGCGACCTACAAGATCGCGGACGACAAGATCCAGGGGAAGAAGGTCTTCAAGATCAAGTGCAAGAAATGCGGTGAGGACATCCTCGTCCGCGGCACCGACGCTCCCGCAGAGCAGTTCGAATCGCAGGCGGAGCGCCCCGCGGAGGACGAGCAGACGCGGCTCGTCTCGCAGGAGGGTGGCGGCGGCGAGGCCGTGTGGCACGCGGTGCTCAACGGCGATCAGCAGGGGCCGTACACCGTCGACCAGCTCCGCGAGCTCATGGGGCAGGGCGCGATCGACACCGAGACCTACGTGTGGCGCGACGGCTTCGAGGGCTGGCTCCCGATGCGCGACGTGCCCGAGCTCGCGACGCTCACCGTCTCGACCCCCGAGTCGGCGACCGTGATGTCGGCCCCGCCGCCCGGGGGCGGCGACCTCTTCGGCGCGGCCTCGGCGCCCGCGCCTGCGCCGACGAGCGCGAGCGCGAGCGAGCTGCGCGCGTCGCGCGTCGGCGAGAAGGCGCGCACGGCCCCCAAGGGAGGCGACCTCTTCGCCCCCGAGGCCCGCGAGCAGGAGGCCGCCAGGCCCCTCTTCGCCGCCGAGGAGCCCAAGGCCGCGCCCGCGGGCGAGCAGCTCACCGGGCAGCGCAACGAGAACTCGGTGCTCTTCTCGCTCGCGACGCTCCAGCAGCTCTCGGGCAAGGAGACCGCCAGGCCCGCGGGCAACGCCAACCCCGACGCGAGCGGGCTCATCGACATCAACAAGCTCGCGGGCGCGCTCAACACCGGCGGCGCCAAGAAGTCGAGCGTCGACGACATCATGAGCGTCGGCGCGTCGTCGGGCCTCGCGTCTCCCCTCGCGGCGCCCGTGCTCGCGCCCGTGGCCGTGCCCGTCGCGCCCATCGCCGCCGCGCCCGAGCCCGCGAAGCCCCAGGGCGTCAACAAGACCGTCGTGGTCACGGGCATCGCCGTGGCCGTCATCCTCGTGGGCGGCATCGTGACCGCCACGCTGATGCTCAACCGCAACAACCGCGACGAGCAGCAGCAGCAGGTGGCGATGAACAACGCGCCGCAGCAGCCCGCGGCGAGCCCGGCCGCGCCCACCGTGCCCGAGTCTGCGCCCACGCCCGCGGCCCCCGCGGCCCCCGCGCCGACC
>JBDHVF010000390.1:0-7429 GCA_039809605.1 Polyangiales bacterium
TCGTCGAAGCGCGCGGTGACGCAGCGGTCGACCACGGCGCGCGCGGGGCACGCGGGGTCGGGGTCGAGCGCGTGCACCCCGTAGCCGAGCGTGCGCGCGGCCATGGCCGTCATGCGACCGAGCTGGCCGCCGCCGAGAATACCGATCGTCGCGCCGGGAGGGATGATCACCCGGAGATCTCTAATGCAGCCGGTGCGGCGCCGCCAACGGGGCCGTGACGGGGGCGCGCGGTCGGTGGTACGCATCGGGGCCCCTATGCGCAAGTACAGTCACGACACGATCGTCCGCGTGCGGCTGCGCCACCGGCCGGGCCAGCTCGCGCGCTTCGCCGCGGCGCTCGCCGACGTCGAGGCGCTCATCGGCGAGATCACCACCGTGCAGATCGGCGAGAACGACACCCTGCGCGACGTGACCGTCGAGACGAGCGACGAGGCCCACACCGCGCGCATGCTCGACGCGATCCGCGCGCTGGCCGACGTCGACCTCGTCGAGACGCGCGACCGTGTGTTCGAAGCGCACCGCGGCGGCAAGCTGCGCACGACGAGCCGCCTCGAGCTCAAGCACGTGAGCGAGCTCAGGTACATCTACACGCCCGGCGTGGCGCGCGTCGCCACGGCCATTCAGAAGAGCCCCGACCTCGCGTGGGACTTCACGGGCATCGCCACCTCGGTGGGCATCTTCACCAACGGCACGCGCGTGCTGGGCCTCGGCAACATCGGCCCCCTCGCGAGCCTGCCCGTGATGGAGGGCAAGGCCGCCCTCTACGACCGCTTCGCGGGCATCTCGGCCACGCCGCTGCTGGTGAACACCACCGACCCCGACGAGTTCATCGACACCGTGGTGCGCATGTCGACGGGCTTCGGCGGCGTGCACCTCGAAGACATCCGCATGCCCGACTGCTTTCGCATCGAGGACGAGGTCGACCGCCGCCTCGACAAGCCCGTGATGCACGACGACCAGTGGGGCACGGCCACCGTGGCGCTCGCGGCCATCCTCAACGCGTGCCGGCTCACGGGCGTGGACTTCAAGTCGTCGCGCGTGGGCCAGATCGGCCTGGGCGCGGCGGGCAGCGCCATCGCGCGCATCGCGCTCTCGTACGGCGCGAAGCAGGTGCTCGTGGCCGACGTGTCGCCCGACGCGGTCAAGCGCCTCGAGGGCTTCGGCGCGACGCCGTCGACGATGGCCGACGTGATGCGCGAGGCCGACATCGTGGTCGCCACGACGGGGCGCCCGGGGCTCATTCGCCCCGACATGGTGCGCAGGGGACAGGTGATCTTCGCGCTGTCGAACCCCGACTCGGAGATCAGCCCCGACGAGGCCGTGCGGGCCGGCGCGGCCTACGCGGGCGACGGCCGGTCGATCAACAACGCGCTGGCGTTCCCGGGCATCTTCCGCGGCGCCCTCGACGTGCGCGCGAAGGAGATCACCCACGAGATGCGCCTCGCCGCGGCCGAGGCCATCGCGCGCCTCGCCGAGCCCGGCGAGCTCGTGCCCAACCCCCTCGACATGCGCGTGCACGCGGCCGTGCGCGACGCCGTCGCCGACACCGCCCGCGCGCAGGGCCTCGTGAACACCGCGAAGCTCGTGTGACGCGGGGGCGTCCGCGCGCATGGTGATGACGTGGGGGATCGCGCATCCGCGCGTGGAATGTGGGCGTTGGGGATGCGCATCCGCGCGTGGAATGGGGGCGTTGGGGATGCGCATCCGCGCGTGGAATGGGGGCGTCGGGGATGCGCATCCGCGCGTGGAATGGGGGCGTTGGGGATGCGCATCCGCGCGTGGAATGGGAGCGTTGGGAATGCGCATCCGCGCGTGGAATGTGAGCGTGATGGTTGCTCAAACCCGGCGTCGAGCCGCCGGGCTGTGCAAGGATGCGGCCCCTTCGGGGCGCAAGGATGGGAGTAGCTCAATGACCCCGATGGGGACCGCGTGCGTTGCGATGAGCTCGCGCGAGCCCCGGCGTGGGATGTCGATGCGCGACGCGTCCCGACGGTCGCGGCGTTCGGGCGCGACACACCACGTCGACGGCACGCGCGAATGGGGCATCCCCCATCCTTGCGCCCCGAAGGGGCCGCATCCTTGCACAGCCCGGCGGCTCGACGCCGGGTTTGAGCAACCATCACGCCCTCATTCCACGCGCGGATGCGCATCCCCAACGCCCACATTCCACGCGCGGATGCGCATCCCCGACGCCCTCATTCCACGCGCGGATGCGCCCGTTCCCGGACGGCCCATCCCCGGTTCCCGGACGGCCATCCCCCGTTCCCGGACGGCCATCCCCCGTTCCCGGACGGCCATCCCCCGTTCCCGGACGGCCGTTCCCCGTTCCCGGACGGCGACCGTCGCTACCCGCCCATCTCGGCGACGAGGTGGGGCGTACCCCCCTTCGTCGGCAGCGCCGCGAGCGTGGCCGCGCCGCCCGCGCCGAGGCGCGCCTCGACCACGAACCTCCCCGGTAGAAACAACGGCTTGCGAAACCGTACGCGGAGCCTCCGCGGGTGCGTCGAGAGCTCGTCCTGCGCCTCGGCCATCGCGCGCGCGAGCGTCCACATGCCGTGCGCGATGGCCCTCGGGAACCCGAACGCCCTCGCCATGATCGCGTGCTGGTGGATGGGGTTGAGGTCTCCCGCGACGGCCGCGTAGCGACGGCCGATGTCCTCGGGCGCGGCCACCACGGCGCTCACCACGAGATCGCCCTCGGCCGACGCGTCGGGCTTCTTCTCGGGCGCCGCGTCGCCGCCGGGGCCGCGCGCGAGGATGGTCGTCGTCCACGTGCCGAGCGGACCGTCGCGGTCGCGCGCCTCGGTCACGAGGTCGAGGAGCGTTCCGCGAGGCCCGGGGCGCGCGTTGCCCACGGAGGCCGCGAGCGTCAGCGCCGCGTCGTCGGGCACCGTGCGGTCGCACACCACCGCGTTCTCGACGTGCACCAGCCCCAGCGCCTTGAAGGGAAAGCGCCGGTCGGAGAACACGTCGAGATGCAGCCCCACGGCCATCACCTGCGGCGCGAGCAGCGGGAGGAGCCCGTCGTCCACGAGCCCCGTCACCTCGCGATACGCGGCGACCTTCTCGCGGCCCCACGTCACCTCACGCTCGACGCGGATCGCGGGCATCGCCTCGCCCACGCGAAGGCCCGCGCGGCGCCCGAGGAGAAGCCCCACGTGCTGACGGAGCGCGCTCACGACTCGCCCTCCCACACGACGCGACGGGCGAGCTCGCCGGGCCATCGCGCGCCGCGGTTGCCGGGGATCTCGCGCCCGTCGTCGCCCACGGCGAAGTTGCCCACGTCGCCGAAGGCTCGCTCCTGGTTCACCCGCACGCCGTCGCGGCGCATGGGCGTGAGCGCGCCCGCGACGCGCACCGAGACCACCTCGTGCGGGCCCGCGCGCAGGTCGACCAGGGCGCCGCGGCGCTCGCGGTTGAGGAGCTGCTCCTCGTTGCCGATGGGGTCGGCGACGGTCTTGGCCTTGAGCGTCCACACGAGGAGCGAGGTGGGGTCGCGCTCGGGGAACGAGTGCGTGAGCAGGTCTCTCATGCCGAAGAAGGTCTTGCCGATGTCGTTCTGGTTCACCGGGCCCGCCATGAGGCACACGCCCGCGAGCATGTCGCAGCCGTGGGGGATCTCGGTCGAGCCCACGACCTCGACGACGAACGCGCTCCTCGCGGCGGCGGCGCCGAACGCGCGCACCGCGTGGTGAAAGGTCTTGCCCTCGCGCTCGACCTCGCGGCGCGAGAGGCCCCCGAGGTAGATGCGCTGGCCCGCGAGCGCGAAGGCCTTCTTGCCCCTCGCCACGCCGCGCGAGAGCGCGCGCCCCGTCGCGAGGTCGGCCCACACCGGGATGCTCCGGTGCAGGAGCCCCGTCACCTCCTCGAGCTCGCGCCGCACCGCGCGCAGGCGCTCCTTGCCGCCGGGCGTGAGCACGTCCATGCGCTCGAGCAGCAGGAGCTCCTTCGCGCGCTCGCGAGGCACGCCGAGAAAGTGAGCGAATGCGTTGTAGGCCGCGCGGCCGGCCATCACCGTGAGCTCCTCGGGAACGTCCATCGACTGACGCTTCTGGTAGGGCTCCGGCGCGCCCTCCTCGGCGTTCACGCCGGGCTGGATGCGCTCGGAGCGCAGCGCCATGCACGCCGCCCCGAGGCGCCGTGCCGACGCACGGTCGAGCGGCACGCGCTCCCCCTCACCCGCGTAGCCCACCTGCGCCACCAGCGCGACGCGCCAGCCCGCGCGACGATCCGCGGGGGTGACCCCCGCGAGCGCTTCGAGCTCCACGAGCGCGGCGGGGTCTCGGGGCCGGTCGAAGGGCTCGAGAAACACCTGCGCGCGGCGCGCGCCCTCGCTGGCGACGATGGCGGCGCGCTCCATCGCGTCGGCCAGCACGCCGAGGTGAAGCTCGGTGAGGTAGCGGATCGTGGGGATGTCGGTGACGTGATACGCGGCCTTGCGAAACGCCCGCAGCGGCACGGTCACGAGGTTGGTCAGGGCGCGGTGCCCGATGAACGTCAGGAGCTGCGTGAAGGGCGTGGTGTACGGCCGCGCCAGCACCACGTGCGTGTGGCTCGCGCCGTCGAGCACCGGGGCCTCGTCGCGCCCGATGCGACGCAGGAGCGCCGCGGCCGTCGCGCTGTCGCGCGGCCCGAGCACCACGGCGCGCTGCCCGCGGAAGTTGGTCGACTGGCGCGCGACCATCACCCCGAGGCTCGACTCCTCGAAGAGCTCGTCTTCGCGGACCGCGGGCCCCGGCACGAAGCGCGTCGGGCGCGGCAGCCCCAGCATCGAGAGCGCGGCCTCGGCCTCGTGGCGGCCGAGGCTCACGCGCGTTCGAAAGCCCACGGGCGACGGGCTGTCGAGCAGCGCGGGCAGGTGGTAACGGTTGCGCTTCTCCCCAGGCGCGGGAGAGCCCATCGGCCGTCGCACGCGCTCGTCGTCGGGCGGCGGCTCGATGGGTACGAACGTGACCAGCTTCCCCTCGTGCGGCGGGCTCATGAGGCCGCATCGTGTGCCGCGGAATGGCGTGCGCGGTCAAGGCCCGAAGCCGCGTCCCACTCTGCCGCGCGGTGTCATGGTCTGGGCTGAACCGCAGAGGCGCAGAGGGCGCAGAGAGGGTGAGCGCCGGGTCTTCCCGAGCCCTTTCCGTTCCGGCCTCTGCGCCCTCTGCGCCTCTGCGGTTCACCGCGCCGGGGCGCTGCCAGATCCAGGTCCGCGGGGCCCCTACGACAGCACCGGAGCGGCGCGACGCTTGACCGGGCGCGACCTGCCGCGGTCCCATCGCCCCACGACCTCGATGAGAGCCCTCCGCGCCGCGGCCCTGTTCGTTCTCTCGCTCGCCGCGTGCACCGCGGGCGAGACCCTCGCAGGCGACGACGACGCGGGGCCCGACGCGCCCGCCGACCGCCCGCGCGACGTCGCCGTCGACCGCGCCGCCGACGCGCCTTCACCCGACGCGCCGCCGCCCGACGTCGCCATCGACGCGGGACCGGGCTGCGCCGCGGTGCTGTGCCCCCTGCACGCGAGCTGCGTGGTCGTGCGCGGCGAGGCGCGGTGCCTGTGCGACATGGGCTATCACCTCATGGGCTCCGCGTGCGTGGCCGACGCGCCCGTCGACCTGTGCCTCGGGGTGACGTGCTCGGGCCACGGCCGCTGCGTCGTGAGCGGCGGCGCGGCGAGCTGCGCGTGCGACGCGGGCTACCGCGCGATGGGCATCACGTGCGTCTCCGACGCGACGCCCGACCCGTGCCGCGGCGTGACGTGCTCGGGCCACGGCACCTGCGCCACGTCGGGCGGCAACGCGGGGTGCGTCTGCGAGCGCGGCTACCGCGCGTCGGGGCTCAACTGCCTGCCCGACGCGCCGCCCGACCCCTGCGACGGGGTGACGTGCTCGGGCCACGGACGCTGCGTCACCGCGGGCGGCGCCGCGAGCTGCGCGTGCGACGCGGGCTACCGCGCGTCGGGCCTCGCGTGCGTGCCCTCGACCATGCCCGACCCCTGCGCGGGCGTGACGTGCTCGGGCCACGGACGCTGCGTCGCGAGCGGCGCGGCGGCGACCTGCGCGTGCGACACGGGCTACCGCCCCTCGGGCGCGAGCTGCGTCGCCGACACGCCCATGGACCCGTGCGCGGGCGTCGCGTGCTCGGGCCATGGTCATTGCGTCGCGACCGGCGGCGCGGCGAGCTGCGCGTGCGACGCGGGCTACCGCGCGTCGGGGCTCGCGTGCGTGCCGGCGAGCGGCCCCGACCCCTGCGCCATGGTCGACTGCGGGGGCCACGGGCGGTGCCTCGTCTCCGAGGGCGCGGCCGTGTGCCACTGCGACGCGGGCTACGCGAGCAGGATCGTTCCGACCAACTGTCAGCCCTCCGCGGGGACGGTCTGCGAGGGCGTGTCGTGCGGCGCGGGGGGCACGTGCCTCATTCGCATCATCGCGGGCGCCATCGCCGAGTGCTCGTGCGACCCGGGCTACGTGCCGTACGGGGCGGCCTGCGTGCCCGAGCGCAGGCTCTTCTGCCGCGACGCCGCGGGCGCGCGCCAGCCGCGAGGCACGACGCGCTGCGGGGCCGACGAGTCGATGGTCGAGGTGTGCCGCGATGCCGACGGCGACGGCTTCGTCGAGTGGGCCTTCGGCGTGCGCTGCAACGCGGGCACGACCTGCTCGGGCGGCTGCCGCACCGCGCGCTGCCCCGACCAGCCCTGCCCGCTCGGCACCGCGTGCCTCGTCTCGACGCACGGCATCGACGTGGGCATCTGCGTGGCGAGCTGCGGCTGCACCCGATGCGGCAACTGCTCGCTCGCAGACTTCGCCGCGTCGCGCGCGATCCAGGCGTACTGCGGCAACCGCGCGGGCGCGCCCGCCACGGTCGCGTGCGAAGCGCCGTGCCCCTCGCCGGGCGACGGGTGCATCCCGTACGATCCGCCCCTCTGCTACCCGATCGAAGGATGCTTCTCAGGACCGCCGCGATGAACCTTCGCCTCGCGCTCGCCTCCCTCGCGCTCGCCGCGTGCCAGGCCGAGCCCACGACCGAGATCAACACCCCGCCCGATCCGCCCGAGCGCCGCGACGTCGCGCGCGCCGACGCCGCCGACGACGCGCCCGCCGTCGACGTGATCGCGATGGACGCGCCCGTTGTCGACGCGCCCGTTGTCGACGCGCCCGTTGTCGACGCGCCCGCGTGCGGCGTGGCGGGAGGCGCGTGCTGCCCGGGGTCGCGGTGCGCCGAGGGCGTGTGCGCGGCGGGGCGTTGCGCGGTGCCGATGGGGTGCGGCGGCGCGGGCGATCCCTGCTGCGCGGGCGGGCTCTGCACGGCATCGCTCGTGTGCACCTCGGAGCGGTGCGCGGCGCCCGTGGCGTGCGGCTCCGCGGGGGCGCCGTGCTGCGACGGGTCTCGCTGCGGCGCGGGGATGGTCTGCGCCTCGGGCACGTGCCGCGCGTGCGGGGCGGCC
>JBDHVF010000391.1:0-7409 GCA_039809605.1 Polyangiales bacterium
CTCGACGCGCATCGCCAGCGGCGCGAGCGAGCGCAGGCCGCGCGCGCCTTCGAAGAGCGCGGGCGCGCCCGAGATCACCGACTGCATCGAGACGAAGCCCCGGCCGCCGTCGGCGTCGTCGATGAGCTCGCGCAGCACGGTGTAGGCGTCCTCGCGGCGCCCCGCGGGCAGGCGCGTGAGCACCTCGGCGCCCGCGAAGACGGCCACGGTGCCGCGCCAGCCGAGCACCCGCACGAGGCGCGTGAGCTCCCCGAGCGCGCGCTTGGCCGTGCGCGGCGAGAGCGCCGAGAGGGCCGACGACTCGGCGTCGGCGCGCGCGAGCTCGGTGCCCGAGAGCCACGCCTCGATGCGCCGCGCCTCGTGCGAGGGCTTGCGCTTCGCGTCGAGGTAGGCGCGCGCCAGCTCGACGAGGTCGCCGTGCGCGTGCAGCGAGAGGGCGCCCTTGTCGAAGGCCGCCAGCGCGGCCTGGGGCGCGTCGTGCTTCGCGGCGAAGCGGTCGAGGAGCGCGACGATGCCGCGGCGCTTCGCGGGCGCGTCGGGCGCCGTGAGGTTGCGCGCCAGGGCGCGCACGAGGCCGTCGAACGAGTCGAAGGCCTGGTCGGCGAGCACCGTCACGCGCGCGGTCACGAAGCCCTCGGCGAGCGCGCGCTCCTCGAGCGCGTCGAGCAGCTCCCAGGCGCCCGTGGCGCGCGGCTGCCGCACGAACACCACCTCCGACGCGCCCGTGCGCGCGAGGTCGTCGAGGGCCTGCGCCTCGACCGCGAGCAGGTGCTCGCGCCAGAGGTCGCCGACGCTCCTCGTTTCGAGGGTGCGGGTCGTCGTGGTGGTCATCGCGCGACCAGCCTACCGCACGGCGCGGCCGGCGGCGCGCGACGTGATCGTGTTCGACCGCTACCGCGCGCAGTTCGTCCGCGCGGGCTACCTCGCCCACCTGCCCGAGGGCTGCCGCTGGGGCGCGCCCTCCGAAGACGACGAAGACGTGCAGCTCGCCATGGCACGATCATGCCGGCATGGCCCAGCGGGCGCCCCGGGTCGACCTCCTTGCCGATCAACAGGAACACGAGGCCGTTCGTGGCGAAGACGAGCGACGCGTTCAGCGCGCGCGCCGCGAGGTGGCTGCCGAAGGCGGCGACGGCGGTGAGCATGAGCTCGACGAGGCGATCGTCGACGAGGGACATCGCGCCGCTCAGCGCCACGCCGACGGCCGCGCCCACCGCGAGGCCGCCGAGGACCTCGGCGAGGAAGGACCTCGCGACCCAGCCCGCGGTGACCGGGGCGTGCGCGCCGGGAACGTCCAGCAGCGCCGAGCAGAGCGTGAAGGCGACGACGCCGACCGCGTCGTTGAGCAGCAACTCGCCCTCGACGATCACCGCGGAGCCCGGCGCCGCGAGGAGCAGGATCGCGCGCACGTTCTCACGGAGCCGTGCGGCGCTCAGGCGGAACGCGGCTTCGAAGAGCAGCACGGGGAGGAGCAGGTCGAAGAACCAGTGCGCCGTGAGGCGCACCGCGCCCAGGTGCAGCGGCCCGGCCTCGCGCGGCAACGCCCCGAGGGCGAGCCCCGCGACCACGAGGAGCACCGTGTAGGGCAGCGAGAGCCGGCGCGCGATCAGCGCCACGGCGGTCGAGACCGTCAGCCGTGAGAAGAGCGCGACCTCGATGTTCATGGCAGGAGCGCCGCCCGCGCGCGCGGTCGCGGCGCTTCGTCGTTGCGCCGTCACGGGCGGGGCGCTCGACCCACGTCGCGCGTGGAAGCCCTGCGTCAGCCCGCGTCGGGAGGGGGGGCGCCGTAGCGAACGCCGACGTCACCCGAGTCCACGGGGGCGGTGTCGGGCGTCGCGTCCTGCGAGGCGTCGGTGCTGGCGTCAGTCGCCCCGTCGAGCACCGCGCCGTCGGGCGGGACGGGCGCGCCGTAGACGGGCTCCGCGTGGAGGATGCAGCCGTCGAGGCCCGCGCCCCCGGCGAGGAGCGTCGCGCCGAACGCGAAGGCCACGGCGCGCGAGACGCGCGGCATCGGGCCCTCGACCGCAGGCGCCTCGACGGGCGTGCGTGCGCGGCCGCAGAAGGGGCACTCGGTCGACGACGCGCGGACATGGCGCGCGCACGCCGCGCAGGGGACGAGAGGGGTGCTCATGGCGATCGGGTATCGCACGATGCGTGCCCTCGCGATGCGCCGTTGCGCGCGGAGCGGCGTCGTCGCGGGGTGTCGCTCCACGGCACGGCGTGAACCGCAGGCACGGCCCGCCGACGTTGGGAACCGCGCCCCATCGCGGCGCAGGCGTCTCGCGACGCGGCGCTGGTCGACGTGCTCGATGCGGTCGCTCCGAGCGACGAGCCTCACGAGGGGTATCGGACGCGGCGCCGCTCATGATTCATCGCGGAGGGCTATCAACGCGAAGGCCGCCGGAATCACCTCCGACGGCCGTTCTGCGATTGGGCTCCCCTTCGTCGACGTGTATCGAACGCTCTGCATCGCGCCGCGCAGTGAGGTGAGGGCCGTGTTCGAGCGCGTGCGGGAGGTGCTCGACCCGAACGCGTGACGCCCGCGGAGTCGGTGCGCGGAGAAGGGTACGTGATCGGCTTTGCGCGCCGTGCGCGACGTGCAGGGGCGCCCGTCACTCACCGCTGTCACACGAGCGACCTTCCGGCCAGCGCGCCGCGTGTGCTACGAAGCCGCGCCGATGGCCCATCCGCTCGGGCTCCACGTCCACCTGGTCGCCGCGGGGCCCTCGATGCGCTTCGCGGTGTGGTTCGAGCGCGCGCTCGAGCCCCTGGCGTACAAGACCTTCAAGCGCCAGGTCCACGAGGTCCCCTTCCGCCACCCGGCGGCGCTCGACCCCTCGCAGGTCGCGCGCCTGCTGCCGTCCAACCTGCACGGGGCCCGCATCGTGGCCGCGCTCCCGCGCCTGGGGAGCTACCTCCCGGTGCCCCTGCCGGGCCTCATCGCCGCGTGGGACCTCTCGCAGTTCAAGGGCGCGCGCTCGGTGAGCGTCGCCGCGTACTCGCTCGACGCGGCGTGGGTGCCGCCCGCGCTCTCGCTCCGCGCGCTGCGGCGGCTCATCCACGACCACGCGCACCGCCACGGCGCGGGCTTCGTGTCGCCCGCGGCGCACGCGCTCGTCGAGACGCTCGACGAGCTGCGGCGCGCGGTGGCCGAGGGCCCGCTGCTCCCGACGCTCGCGCCGCCCGAGCGCGCGTGGATGACGTCTCCATTCACGCCCTCGTCGCTCGTTCGCGATGACCAGGCGCGCGTGGCGTGGGTGGCGCCGCTGAGCCTCGCCGAGCTCAACGCGCACTGGCGCCGCCTCTCGGCGATGCCCCACCTGCCCGCCGCGGTCGACCCCCGCGGGTATCTTCAGGCGCACGAGCGCGAGGGGCTCTCGACGTGGAAGGACGACGCCCTCCCCACGCGCCTCGCGCTCTTTCTCACCGAGCTCATGGACGCCGAGGCCGGGCGCGCGGGCGAGGCGCCGCGCGGCGTCACCGCCGGCCACTTTCGCGACAAGGCCGCGCGCGCGGAGATCGCCGCGATGCACCGCGACCAGGGGAGCTGCCTCTTCCCCGACCACCCCCTGTTCACGCCGCCCGCGACGCCGCGTGACCACATGCACGCCGCGGTGCACCCGCTCGACGCGCCCGACGCGCAGGGCAACACCTGGGCGGTGGAGCTCGGCGTCACGTCGAAGGGCGCGCCCTTCCTCCCGCTGCGCGCGCTCCTCGCCGAGGGCACCGTCGGCGACGCGGCGGTCGAGCACGACGGCGCGGTGTGGTTCCACCCCGCCGAGACCCTGGCGCGCTGCTGGCACGCCGCGGGCGCGAGCCTCGGGGAGTATCTTCATCGCCCCGAGCTGCTGGCCGAGGGGCGCTGCCACCTCACCGAGCGCGAGGCCATGACCCTGCTCGAGGGCGCGTCGGTCCAGGGCACCGTCGCGTTCGACGAGCGGCTCTACGGCGCCGCGCGCGCCAGCTACCGCACCGTCGCCACCTTCGGGGCGCGCGACCAGGGCGCCGCCCACGTGCGCGTGCGCTGGGAGGTCGCGGGCGCCGACGACGCCTCGCTCCACGCCGCGCGCTTCGCGCCGGTGCTCCGCGTGGCCGTCGGCGACGCCGAGCTCCTCGTGGCCGACGCCGAGCGCCTCCTGCGGGAGTCCACCGCGGCCTTTCTGCGCGTGAACGAGCGCGTGGTGGGGCGCGAGGCGCTCGCGTCGGCGATCGAGCTCCTGCGCGCGAGGGAGCGCGTGCTCGAGCGCCTCGGGGCGTCGAAGGGCGTCTCGTGGGCGAAGACCGTCGAGCTCGACGACGAGTGGGCCTCGGAGCGCAACGCCATCGCCACCGAGACCCGCTTCGCCGCGCGGTGGGAGGAGTTCCTCTCGCGCCTGCGCGACGGCTCCGGCGTGCCGCAGCGCAAGGCCCCGAAGGGCTTTCGCGGCGCGCTGCGCCCCTACCAGGAGCGCGGCCTCGCGTGGATGGCCTTCCTGGTCGACCAGGGTTTTGGCGGCTGCCTCGCCGACGACATGGGCCTCGGCAAGACCGTGCAGGTGCTCTCGCTGCTCGAGTCACGACGCGCCGACGGCGCGAAGCGCGCGGGGCCCGACCTCGTCGTGTGCCCCACCGCCGTCGTGCTCAACTGGGAGCGCGAGGCCCGTCGCTTCACCCCCTCGCTGCGGGTGTACGTGCACCAGGGCGCGGGCCGCGCGCTCGACGCCGACAGCCTCGCGAAGCGCCGCGCCGCGTGCGACCTCGTGGTCACCAGCTACGCCATCGCCCGCAGAGACCGCGAGCTGCTCGAGGCCGCGCCGTGGGGCCTCGCGGTGATCGACGAGGCGCAGAACCTCAAGAACCCCGACGCGCTCCAGACCCGCGCCGTCGCGGCGCTGCCCTCCGACGCGCGCCTCGCGCTCACGGGCACGCCCGTGGAGAACCACCTGCGCGACCTCTGGTCGATCTATCACGTCGTGCTCCCTGGCCTGCTCGGCGGCGCGACGCGCTTCGCGCGAACGTTCACCGCGCCCCTGCGCCAGGGCGACGAGCGCGCCATGGAGAAGCTCACGCGCCGCGTGGCGCCCTTCCTCCTGCGGCGCACCAAGGCCGACCCGGGCGTGGCCGTCGACTTGCCGCCGCGCCAGGAGCAGGACGTGTGGTGCGACCTCACGCGCGAGCAGGTAGGGCTCTACCAGGCCATGACCGAGGCCACGCTCGAGGGCCTCACCGACAAGGCCGGCATGCAGCGCAGGGCGCACATTCTCACGGCGCTCCTGCGCTTCAAGCAGATCTGCAACCACCCCGAGAGCTTTCACCGCGAGCGGCCCGACAAGCTCTTCGGGCGCTCGGGCAAGCTCGACCGCGCCGTCGAGATCGTCGAGGAGCTGCTCGAAGGGGGCCAGAAGGCCGTGGTCTTCACGCAGTTCGCCGAGATGGGCACGATCCTCACGCGCGCGCTCGACGAGCGCCTCGACATCGACGCGGGCTTCTACCACGGCGGCCTCTCCCCGAAGGAGCGCGAGGCCCTCGTCGAGGAGTTCAACGCGCCCGACGGCCCCCCGGTGCTCATCGTGTCGCTCAAGGCCGGGGGCACGGGGCTCAACCTCCAGGCGGCCTCGGCGGTGATCCACTACGACCGCTGGTGGAACCCCGCCGTCGAGGAGCAGGCCACGGCGCGCGCCCACCGCATCGGGCAGACGCGCAGCGTGAACGTGTACAAGTTCGTCACGCGCGCGACCCTCGAGGAGCGCATCGTCGCCATGCTCGAGGAGAAGCGCGACCTCGCCGAGCGCGTGCTCGCCTCGTCCGACGAGTCGTGGATCACCGAGATGAACGACCGCGCGCTCAGGGACTTCCTCACGCTCGACCGCGCCGCGGAGGCCGCCGATGACGACGCCCGCTGACCCGCCCGACCTCGCCGCCGTCGCGGGCGTCTCGCTCCGGGCGCCGCAGGCGCGCTACGACGCCGGCGCGCTGCCCTTCGGCGCCGCCGTGCTCTTTCGCGCCGAGGGCCCCGCGTCGCGGATCAAGGGCCTGACGCTGTCGCTCACGCCCGAGGCCGCCGCCGCGTGCGCCGCCGCGGGTGGATCGGGCGCGCGCTCGGTCACCTTCAACGTGCCGCAGTGGGTGGGCCTCTTCGGCGCGGGCATGCGCGAGGACAACCCGCGGTTCGAGGGCCTCCGGGCGCTGCTCGTCGACCACGCGCTGCTCTCGCACCCCGACGTCATCGAGCGGCTCGACCTCACGGGCCTCGGCGCCGAGGGCCCCGCCCGCGAGCTGCTGGTGCACCTCGCGACGCTCCGCGGGGCCGTGGTGGAGGGCGGGCTCCGCGATCAACCGCGCGAGTGCCCCGAGTGCGCCGCCGTGCGGCACAAGGACGAGGAGGTCCGCGCCGCCGCCGCGCGCGCCGAGGCGCAGCGCGCGCTCGCCGCCGCGAAGACGCCGCGGGAGGTCCAGAGCATCCGGGCGAAGTTCTACAGCGTCCTGTACGGGGTGAGTCCCGCGTGGTCGGGGGCGGCGCCGCGCGACTGCCCTCACCGCGCCCTCGCGGCGCAGGCGATGGAGGCGCTCTGCGCGCGGTTCCCCGAGGTGATGCTCGAGCTCGTCGAGATGCTCCGGTGCGCGGGCCACGGGGTCGAGCGCTTCGTGCTCGCGGCGCCCGTGATGGACGCGGGCGTGTCGCGGTGGCTCACGGGCCGCGCGCGCAGGCGCGACGACGGGTGGGGCTACCGCCCGCAGCGCGCATGGAAGCGTACGGTCCGCGTGCGCGACGCCGCGCGCGCCGCCGTCGAGCTGCCGCCCGAGCAGCGCGTCGGGGTGAGCTACGCCGCGTCGGCGTGGGCCTACGCGGCGCCCGTGGGCACGCTCGGTTCGAACGCCGCCCTCCCCGCGAGCGACGACGCGACGCCCACGCTCCACGACGACGACGAGCGCATCGACGTGGAGCGGATGCTCCCGTCGTTCGCGCGACCGCGCCCGGAGCCGCCGCGCCCGGCGCCGCGCCCTGCGCCACCCGCGGCGCCCGCGAAGGCCACGAAGCCGCACGCGAAGAGGCCCGCCGCGAAGGTGAAGGCCGCGGCGCCCGAGAAGAAGCCGGCCGCGGAGGCTCCTGCGCTCGACGAGGCGACGCGGGCGCTGCTTCGAGGCGCGGGCATCAGCGACGCGCTGATCGACGAGATGGTCCGCGAGGGGAGGCTCGGCGGCGGTCCTCGCGGGAGGCGGTAGCGGCGGTCGACCCGGCGGTGGACTCCACCCCGACGAGCCCCTGGTGCTGCCCTGCGCTCACCCGCCTTCCGGTGCCTGTGCCGCGACGAGCGGCGACAGGTCGAGCACCATGCGGCTCGGGTACTCGTGGCTAGTCAGAAACCTCCTGCGCAGGTTTCATCCCCGGGGGTCCGACGCAGTTCGGTGCCCAGCTAGTCAGAAACCTC
>JBDHVF010000392.1:0-7359 GCA_039809605.1 Polyangiales bacterium
AGCGCGGGCAGCTCCATCGCGAGGCGGCGCCCCGCGGCGCGCAGCGCGACCGACGCCGTGGGGCGCGCCGAGGCCGCGCGCGCGGTGAGCGCCTGGAGCGCGAGCGACGCGACGAGCGCCGCGAGGTGCGCCAGCGACACGTCGGGGTCGAGCGCGAAGAACGCCTGCCCGAAGGGCACCGCCAGCGCCGTCGTCGCCACCGCCGCGAGCGAGAGCGCCGTGGCCTCGGGGTCGCCCGTGAGCGCCCCTTTCGCGCGGTCGAGCGCACGGCGCCAGCGGGCGCCCTCGCCCGACGGCCGCGCGCGCAACGGAGCGAAGCGCGCGAGGGCCCAGCCCGCGAGGCCGCGGCGTGGGTTCATGCCGAAGGCCACGAGCGCGAGCGCCACGAGCAGGCCCACGGCGGTCGCCACCACGTCGAGCGCGACGCCGCGCGTGAGGGCCGCGACGTGCACGGGGCGGTCTTCGACGGCGTCTCCGCGGCGCACCGAGATCACCGCGAGGTCGGTGCCCGGCGACGGGCGAAAATCGCTCGCGCCGAGCAGCGTCGCGCCGTCGAGCCGCTCGATCACGTCGCCGTCGACGAGCCCGGCCTCGTCGGCGGGCGACCCGGGCGCCACGCGCTCGACCTGCAGCCCCCCTTCGGGCGGGTGCACCGCGGCGAGGCGGATGCCCATGAACGCCAGCGCGCGGTCGGCCTCGGCCCGCGCGGCGCGCTCGGCCTCGAGCGAGCGGCCCCACGGAGAGAGCACGTCGAGCCGCGGCCCGCGCAGCGCGCGACCCGACGAGAGCCGCGTGCCCTGCGCGGTCTCGACCTCGACCGACACGCCCGCGTGCGGCCCGAGGAGCGACACCGTGGCGTGCGCGACCGGCGCGGGCGAGCGCTCGCCGGGGCAGGTGGTGAGCGCGCGAAGGGTCTCTTCGGTGACGGTGAACTCGATGCGGTTGCCGCCCTCGACGCGCAGCGTGTGGATCGACGCCGCGGCGTAGAGCGCCTCGTGCTCGACGCCCGTGATGGGGTCGATCACCGAGCCCTCCTCGGGAGGGTCGGAGAGCGTCAGGGTCACGGGCCGGGGGCACGGGGCCATGCCGGGCCGCGCGAGCACGCCCGCGAGGTGCACGGTGATTCGCCGGATGTCGCCCGCGAGCGGAAACCCGCTGCCCTGGATCACCACGCGGTCGCCCGCCTCGACCTGCCGTGGCGAGAGGTCGGTGACCGAAATCACCTCGTGGGTGGGCTGCGTCTCGCACGCGGTGAGCGCGGCCCCGAAGAAGAGGGCGAGCGGCGCGAGCGAGAGACGAACGGGGGGCGGTGCCATCGGTGCGGCCGACGATATCCAGGGGGTCTCGCAGGGCAACAAAACCGCGACGAGTTCCCCCCCATCGCCGGGCGTGATAGACGCATCGGCGCAGCGATGACGACGGTCTACACGGTGATCATGGCGGGCGGCTCGGGCACGCGCTTCTGGCCCCTCTCGCGCAAGCGCCACCCCAAGCAGTTCCTGGCGCTGGCGGGCGACGGCGGCACGCCGATGATCACGGCGACCGCGCGCCGCGTGGCGTCGCTCTCGCCCATCGCGAACGTGCTCGTGGTGACGCGCGCCGACCTCGCCGACGCGACGCGCGCGGCGCTGCCCGACCTCGCCGACGAGAACCTTTTGCTCGAGCCCGCGGGCCGCAACACCGCGCCCTGCGTGGCGTGGGCGACGGCCGCGGTGCAGCGCCGAGACCCGCGCGCGGTGATCGTGGTGCTCGCGGCCGACGCGTACATCGCCGACGAGCCGGCGTTCGTGCGCGCGCTCGAGACCGCGTGCGAGGCCGCGGCCACGGGCGCGATCGTGACCCTGGGCATCAAGCCCACGCGGCCCGAGACGGGCTACGGCTACCTGCACGTGGGCGACGCGATGCGCGGCGCGCCCGAGGGGGTGCGCCGCGTGCGGGCCTTCGTCGAGAAGCCCGACGCCGCGCGCGCGCGGACCTTCGTCGAGGGCGGCGCCCACCTGTGGAACGCGGGGATCTTCGTGTTCCGCGCCGACGTGATGCGCGCGGCGGTGGCGAGGCACCTGCCGGCCGTGTCCGAGGCCGTCGACGCGTTCGACGCGGCGGCGCGCGCGCCCGGCGGCGAGGCGCGCGAGGTCGCGGCGCGCTACCCCCTCCTGCCGAGCGTGTCGGTCGACTACGGGGTGATGGAGAAGGTCGACGAGGTGGCCGTGGTGCCCGTCGACTGCGGCTGGAGCGACGTGGGGAGCTGGCAGGCGTCGTGGGAGCTCGGCGCGCGCGACGCGCAGGGCAACGCGGTGCGGGCCGACGGGGCGGTGCTCGCCGACGCCGAGGGCAACGTGGTGGTGGCGCCCGCGGGCAAGGTCGTGGCGCTCGTGGGCGTGCGCGACCTCGTGGTGGTCGACACGCCCGACGCGCTGCTGGTGGTGCCGCGCGAGCGCGCGCAAGACGTGAAGAAGGCCGTCGACGCGCTGGCCGCCCGCGGCCGCGACGACGTGCTCTGAGCAACGTTCGGTGGCAACGGTGGTGACGGCGATGAACACCCAGATCTTTCGCGAGTACGACATTCGGGGCGAGGCCGACAGGGACCTCGACGACGACCTGGTGCGCGACCTCGGCCGCGCGCTCGGCACCGTGATGGCCGAGCGCGGCAAGCGCAGGATCATGGTGGGCCGCGACTGCCGCCTCTCGTCCGAGCGGCTGCGCAGGGCCCTCGTCGAGGGGCTGGTCGAGACCGGGCGGCACGTGCAGCAGATCGAGGTGGGCCCGACGCCGCTGCTCTACTTCGCGGTGCACCACCTCGACGCCGACGGCGGCGTGATGGTCACCGGCAGCCACAACCCGCCCGAGGACAACGGCTTCAAGGTGCTCGTGGGCAAGGGGACGCTGCACGGCGACGAGATCCGCGCGCTCGCCTCGCGCATCGAGCGCCGCGACTTCGCCCTCGGCCCCGGCGGCGCGGTCGAAGACGTCGCCGTGGGCGAGCGCTACGTCGCGTGGATGAAGGGCAACATCCGCCTCGCGCGCACCGACCTCAAGGTGGTGGTCGACGCGGGCAACGGCGCGGGCGGCCCCCTCGGCCTCGCGGCGATGCGCGCGCTCGGGCTCGAGCCCGAGGCGCTCTACTGCGAGATGGACGGGCGCTTCCCCCACCACCACCCCGACCCGACGCTGCCCGAGAACGTGGCCGAGCTCATCGCGCGGGTGCGCGCCACGGGCGCCGACGTGGGCATCGCGTACGACGGCGACGCCGACCGCCTCGGGGCCGTCGACGCGTCGGGCGAGATCGTGTGGGGCGACCGGCTGCTCGTGGCCTTCGGGCGCGCGGTGCTCGAGCGGCACCCGGGCGCGGCCATTCTGGGCGAGGTCAAGTGCTCGCAGACGCTCTACGACGACATCGCGAAGCACGGCGGCCGGCCCATCATGTGGAAGACCGGCCACTCGCTCATCAAGGCCAAGATGAAGGAGAGCGGCGCGCTGCTCGCGGGCGAGATGTCGGGGCACCTGTTCTTCGCCGACCGGTACTTCGGCTACGACGACGCGATCTACTCGTCGCTGCGGCTGCTCGAGATCCTGTCGGGCTCGACGAAGGGCCTGCGCGAGATGCTCTCGGACCTGCCGCCCACGTTCGTGACGCCCGAGATTCGGGTGCCGTGCCCCGACGAGCTGAAGTTCAAGGTCGTCGACCGGGTGCTGGCGCACTACCGCCCGACGCACCCCGTGGCCGACGTCGACGGCGCGCGGGTGAACTTCGGCGACGGCTGGGGCCTGGTGCGCGCTTCGAACACCCAGGCGGTGCTCGTGCTGCGCTTCGAGGCGTCGAGCGAGGCGCGGCGCGACGCGCTGCGCCGCGAGGTCGAGGAGGTCGTGCGCAGGGCGCGCGAGTCGGCATGAGCGTCGTCGGCATCGACCTCGGGGGCACGGGCATGCGCGCGGGCGTGGTGTCGCCCGACGGCACGGTGGCCTCGCTCCAGGCCTTCGGGCACGGGGGGCTGCGCAAGCCCGTCGAGGCGATCGACGCGGTGGTGCGCGCGGTCGAGGCCGTGGCCGGCGGGGAGAAGGTCGACGCGGTGGGCGTGGGCGTGGCGGCGTGGGTCGAGAAGGCCACGGGCTTCGTCGCGCGCGCGCCCAACCTGGGGTGGATCGACGTGCCCTTCGGCGAGCTGCTCGAGCGGCGGCTGGGCGTGCCGGTGGTGGTGAACAACGACCTCAAGGCCATCGCGTGGGGCGAGTACCGCTTCGGCGCGGGCATCGGGGCCGACACGCTGCTGGTGGTGTTCCTGGGGGCGGGCGTGGGGTCGGCCATCGTGGCGGGCGGCACGCTGTGGACGGGCGCGCGGGGCTTCGGCGGAGAGATCGGCCACGTCAAGAGCGGCCCCGACGACGGGCCCCTCTGCGGCTGCGGCCGCCGCGGGTGCCTCGAGGCGTACGTGGGCGGCGGCGCGCTCGCGCGCAGGGCCGCCGAGGTGCGCGCCGCGGGCGGGCTCGTGGGGCTGCCGGCGGGGGAGTTCCCCGAGGTGACGGCCGAGGACCTGGAGCGCGCCGCGCGCCGCGGCGACCCCGACGCGCGCATGCTGCTCGAGCAGGGCGGAGACCTCCTCGGGCGCTCGCTCGGCGCGGTGATCAACGTGCTCAACCCCGACGTGCTCCTGCTCGGCGGCGGCGTGTGGTTCGCGAGCGACTACGTGAAGGACGCCGTGCGCGAGGGCATCGACTTCACCAGCCACCCCGACCTTCGAAAATCTGTGCGCATCGTGGAGAGCTCGCTCGGCGCCTCGGCGGGCGTCGCGGGCGCCGCGGACCTCGCGCGCCGCAAGATCACCACGGTCTGACCCGGTCAGGGTTCTCCCCCGGCGCCACAAAAAAAGTCTCGCCGGCCCTAAAGGCATCGCGCAACGGTCCGTTAGACCAGGGCGAGACGGCAGCGCGAAGGACGCGAACGCTCGCAGGGGTGGCACCCGCCGCCCGCAACGTCGCCACGAGGCGGCGTCGAGCACGCGCGCCCACCGCCGCCGCGAGGTCGATGCGTGTCCGCGCCATGCGCGAGGAGGAGACATTCACATGAGCCAGTCGAACAGCCACTCCCTGCTGCCCGGCGAACAGGCCGCGGCCCGTCAGGAGGGCGAGCCCACGCAGGTCGCGACGCGCACGTCGGCGGCGCCTCGCAAGAAGCAGCGCCGCGGCTTCGCCGCCATGAGCCCCGAGAAGCAGCGCGAGATCGCCAGCAAGGGCGGCCGCGCCTCGCACGAGAAGGGCACCGGCCACGAGTGGAGCTCCGAAGCCGCGCGCGCCGCCGGTCGCAAGGGCGGCCTCGCGTCGCACGGAGGCAAGGGCCGCGGCTGACGCGCCCACGACCCCGAAGCCCGCTACCCCCGCTCCCTCTCTTCGATCTCTCGCGCGGCCCACGCCGCGGCCTCGCGCACCACCTCGCTCGGGTGGTGCGCGGCGGCCTCGCGCAGCACGGGCAGGTGCCTGCGAGACCCCGTGTTGCCCAGCACCACCGCGGCGTTGCGGGCCATCCCGTCGGCGCCCGGCCGCGCGAGGGGCGTCCCCTCGGCCGCGCGCTTGTAGTCCTCGGGCGCCATCGCCACGAGGGCCTCGGGCGCGAGCGCGCGCCACCGCGGGTCGGGCTCGAACTCGAGGGTGCTCTCGGGCGGTGGGGGCGCCGTGCGGTTGAAGGGGCAGACCTCCTGGCACGCGTCGCAGCCGAAGATCCTGTCGCCCATGGGCGCGCGCAGCGCCTCGGGGATGGCGCCGCGCTGCTCGATGGTGAGGTACGAGATGCACCGGCGCGCGTCGAGCACCATGGGCTCGACGAAGGCGCGCGTGGGGCACAGGTCGAGGCAGCGGGTGCAGCTCCCGCAGCGCTGCTCGACGGGCGCGTCGGGCTCGAGCGCGAGGTCGGTCACCACCTCGCCGAGCAGCAGGTACGAGCCCAGGCCCGGCGCGATGACGCAGCCGTTCTTGCCCACGAACCCCACGCCCGCGCGGCGCGCCCACGCGCGCTCGAGCACGGGCGAGGTGTCGACCATGGGACGCGCCGCGGCGCCGAGCTCGTCGCGCATCCACGCGGCCAGGCGGCGCAGCTTCTTGCGAAAGAAGTTGTGGTAGTCGCGCCCTCGGGCGTAGCGCGCGACCTCGGCGCCGGGCATGGGCGAGGGCTCGTCGCCGCGGTGGTACGAGAGCGCGCACACCAGCACGCTGCGCGCGCCGGGGAGCACGGCCTCGTGGCCGACGTCGCGCCGCGCGTCGCGCCGCTCGGCGAGCCAGCGCATCTCGCCGTGGCGCCCCTCGGCGAGCCACTGTTCGAAGCGCGCGTGGTCGTCGTCGAGGGGCGCGGCCGACGCGACGCCCACGCGGTGAAGGCCGTAGGAGAGGGCCTGCGCGCGCACACGCTCGGTGGTGGCGCGCGCGTCGCTCAAATGTTCTCCGCGAGTGGGATGTCGGCCTCGGCGGCCTCGTCGTCGGCGACGGGCGGGAGCGTGCGGGCGTCGTGGGAGGCGGCGTGCGCGCCCGAGGCCGCGGCCTCGAGGGCGCCGATGGGGTCGGGCTCCTCGGTGTGGATGCGCGGGCCGACGCGGCTCTCGAGCGTCTCGTGGGTCTGCACGCCGGCCTCCTGGAGGAGCAGCACGACGCGGTCGAGGGCCGACTGCACGCCCGACTGGACCTCGGAGCCGATGGGGTCGCGCTCGGCCAGCGCGGCGGCGGCGCCGCCGAGGCCCTCGAGGGTGCGCTGCAGGTCGAGCGAGGCGGCGCGCACGGTGTCTTCGAGCCGCCCGGCCCGCGCGCGGGCGAGGCTGAGCTCGGCCTGCGTCGCGCGGAGCTGGGCCTGCACCGCGAGGGCCTCGCGCGACTGCGCGGCGCGCTGCTCGCGGAGCGTGACGATCTCTCGCGCGAGGGCGCCCGGGTCGCGCATCACGTCGCGCGCGTCGCCCACGAGCGGGAACGACACGCGCGCGCGAAAGCCGCGGGTCGAGAGCGCGCCGGCCTGCTCGTGGATGAGGTGCACGAGCCACTCGCGCTCGGCGCTCGCCGTGGTGGTGGCCTCGTCGTCGGGCCACGGGAGCTCGAACACGACCGAGGCCTCCTCGGCGGTGATCTGCAGCCGCAGCCACGGCGCGCTGTCGGCCGCCGACGCGCGCTCGATCATCCACCGCAGGATGCGCCGCACCTCGGGCGCGTTGCCCGGAAAGACCAGGCCCTGGACCGCGCGCTCGACCTGCACGTGCAGCCCCTCGGCCTGGAGTTCCTCGGCGACCTCCGCGGCGAGGGCGGCGGCGTCGAGCATCTCGGGCGCGGGGCGCACGACCGCGTCGCCCTCGGCGTGCAGCGCGCGCAGGTGCTCGACCGCGGCGTGCAGCG
>JBDHVF010000393.1:0-7349 GCA_039809605.1 Polyangiales bacterium
CGGCGATGCCCATGGGGTCGGCCGCGCCCACGTCGGGGCCTCGCAACGTCGCGGCCCTCGCCGCGCTCGCGGTGCAGGGGGGCGCCACGCGCTACGACCTGCCGCAGCCCGTCACGGTGCCCGACCGCTCGGCCACGATGGTGATGCTCGTCGCGCGCGAGGTGCCCGGGCAGCAGATGTACCTCTTCGCGCCCGACCCCGGCGTGCCCGCGTCGATCGCGCACCCCTTCCACGTGGCGCGCTTCGAGAACCGCACGGGGGCCCTGCTCGAGCGAGGCCCCATCGCGATCTTCGAGGAGGGCGCGTACCTCGGCCAGGGCATGCTCGACCCGCTGCCCGACGCGGCCACCACCACGGTGCCCTTCTCGCTCGAGCGCGCGCTCGCGGTCGACAGCGAGGCCACCGCGGCCGTCGAGGGCGCGCGCCTCGTGCGCATGCAGCGCGAGACGCTCACCCTCGAGCGCTACGCCGTGCGCCGCACCACCTGGCGCGTGCGCAACGGCATGGACCGCGAGGCCCGGGTCATGGTGCGCCACCCCCTCGACGGCGCGCAGCTCCACGAGCCCCCGCCGGGCACCGAGCTCTCGGGCACCAACGCGCTCGTGCCCGTGACCGTGGCGGCGCGCGGGCACAACGAGGCCCTGGTCACCACGCGCAGCCCCTTCACCGTGCAGGCCGACCTCTCCGACGAGCAGTCGGCGCTGGCGATCGAGGCGTTTCTTCGCGACGCGCACCCGGCCGACGAGGTGGCCGCCGCGCTGCGCACGGCCCTCGACATGCGCCGCCAGATCGACGAGCGCACCCGCGAGCGCGCCGACCTCGACCAGCGCCGCGAGGACCTCCAGCAGAGCGCCGAGGAGACGCGCGAGAACCTCCGCGCCATTCAGCGCAACGCGACGGCCGCCGACCTGCGCGCGCAGCTCACGGCGCGCCTCGGCCGCGTCGCCGCGCAGCTCGACCAGCTCGCCCGCCGCATCGTGGAGCTCGACTCGCAGGTCAGCGAGCGCCGCGTGCGCCTCGCCGAGGCCGTGCGCACGATCGACATCGACACCTCGCGGCAGCCCGCGCCCACGGCGCCCGCAGCGGGCGGCGCGATGCGGTGAGACGCGCCTGCCCCCCGCTCCATCCCCCCGCACCGAAGGCGTGATGTAGCCTGGCGCGCGTGACGAAGCTCCAACGCGGCCTGCACGAACGCCTGCTTACCACCGAGGTTCGCGCGCAGATCGAGGAGCGCGAGCGTGAAGGCTGGTGGATCGCAGACCGCTCCATCGACGACTTCGACCGCCCCGAGCGCCTCGCGCGGCACCTCTACGAGGTAGCCCGCCGCGCGCTCACCGACATCACTGGCAGCCCGGAGGAGCGGCGCGCTCGGCAGGTGGCGGTCACCAACCAGATCCTCGACGTGCTTCAGGTCCACGCTCGAACGCACGCCGCCGCGCTCGACGACGCGATCCTCCCCGATGCGTCGATGCTCCTCGAAGCCCAGCCCCCCTCGCCCACGCCCATCGCGCGCGTCGCGACCGTGCGTCCGCACCTCGCGCTCTCCGAGAGCTGCCTCCTGGTGAACGGCCACCACGACTATCAGGTCGGCCTCGAGCTGGGCCGCGAGGTCGCCAGCGCCGACCGCATCGACCTGCTCTGCGCCTTCGTCCGCTACGCCGGGCTGCGCCTCATGCTCCGCGAGCTCGAAGCGTTTCGACAGCGGGGCGGCAGGCTCCGTGTGATCACCACGGTCTACACCGGCAGCACGGAGCGACGCGCGCTCGACGAGCTCGTGAGGCTCGGCGCCGAGGTGAAGGTCTCGTACGAGACGAGCCAGACGCGGCTGCACGCCAAGGCGTGGCACTTTCACCGAGACTCGGGGTTTCACACGGCCTACATCGGCTCGTCGAACCTCACGCGCAGCGCCATGCTCGACGGGCTCGAATGGAACGTGCGCGTGAGCGGCGTCGACGCGCCGAACATCGTCGAGCGAGTCTCGGCCACCTTCGAGCAATACTGGCAGGCGCCGGAGTTCGCCCCGTACTCGCCGGAGCGCGACGGCGAGCGGCTCGAGCGCGCGCTCCGCGACGAGCGCGGCGCCGACCGCGACGACGCGGCCGCGCGCATGCTCTCGCTGGGGCTCGACCTCGCCCCCAAGGCCCACCAGGCGCAGATGCTCGAAGCCCTCGCCGCCGAACGCCTCCACGGCCATACGCGCAACCTCGTCGTCGCGGCGACGGGCACGGGCAAGACGTGGGTGTCGGCCTTCGACTACAAGCGCCTCCGCGCGACGGGCCACGAGTCGCTGCTCTTCGTCGCGCACCGCGCGGAGATCCTCCAGCAGAGCCAGGACGTCTTTCGCCTCGTGCTCGGCGACGCCGCGTTCGGCGAGCGCTACTTCGACGGCGAGCGCCCCAGCGTGGGGCGCCACCTCTTCGCGTCGGTGCAGTCGCTCCACCGCGTCGCCGAGAGCCTCGCGCCCGACGCGTTCGACGTCGTCATCGTCGACGAGTTTCACCACGTCGAGGCGCGGACGTACCAGCGGCTGCTCGATCGCCTGCGACCGAAGGTGCTCGTCGGGCTCACGGCCACGCCAGAGCGCGGCGACGGCGCCGACGTGCTCCGGTGGTTCGGGCAGCGGGTGGCCTGCGAGGTGCGGCTGTGGCAGGCGCTCGATCAGGGGCTGCTCTGCCCGTTTCATTACTTCGGCATCCACGACGGCACCGACCTCTCGTCGGTCACGTTCGCGCGCGGCCGCTACGCGCCCCGCGAGCTGGAGGGCGTGTACACCGCCGACGACCTCCGCGCGAGGCGCGTGCTCGACGCGGTGCGAAGGTACGCGCCCGACCCGGCCCACATGCGCGCGCTGGGGTTCTGCGTCGGCGTCGCCCACGCGCGGCTGATGGCGAAGCGCTTCGTCGCCGCCGGCCTCGCCGCGGTCGCGCTCGACGCCGAGTCGTCGTCCGAGGAGCGCCGCGACGCCATCGGCCGCCTCCGCCGCGGCGAGCTCCGCGCCATCTTCACCGTCGACCTCTTCAACGAGGGCGTCGATATCCCCGAGGTCGACACGATCTTCATGCTGCGCCCGACGGAGAGCCCGACGGTCTTCTTGCAGCAGCTCGGGCGCGGGCTGCGGCGCACCCACGGCAAGAGCGTGCTCACGGTGCTCGATTTCATCGGCGACGCGCATCGCAAGTTTCGCTTCGACGTCCGCTATCGCGCGCTCGTCGGAGGCACACGCCGGCAGGTCGAGTCTGCGATCGAGCACGACTTCCCCCTACTCCCCCCTGGCTGCGCCATCCGGCTCGAGCCCGACGCGCGGCAGGCCATTCTCGACAACGTGCGTTCGGCGCTCCGCAACACCCGCCGCGCGCTCCTCGAAGACCTCCGCGAGCTCGGCCCGACGACCGACCTCGCTACCTTTCTGCGCGAGTCAGATCGCGAGCTCGACGAGGTCTACGCCCGCTCTTCGGGGCCTGGCACCTTCACGGGTCTGCGGCGCGAACTCCAATTCGAAACGCGCCGGGCGACCGAGCACGAGCCCTCGCTCTCGAAGGCCCTCGGTCGACTGCTCCACGTCGACGACGACGCTCGCCTCCAGCACTGGAGGCGCTGGCTGAAGGCCGATCGTCCGCCCGCGCCGGCGCCGCCCGACACGTTGGAGGGGCGGCTCCAGCTCATGCTCTTCGCGGTCATCGGGCATCGCAAGCGCAGCGTCGCGGAGCTCGGCGCCGCCTTCGAGGAACTCTGGCGTGCGGAGCCGGTGCGCGAGGAGCTGACGCAAGTGCTCGCGCTCCTCTCGGATCGCATTCGAACGGTGTCTGCGCCGCTCGGTCACGACCCTGCGGTGCCGATCCAGAGTCACGCGACCTACGGGCTCTACGAGATCATCGCGGCGTATGGGCTGAAGGGCCCGCGGGAGACGCTCCGCGAGACCCGCGAGGGGGTGGTCTGGGCGAAGGATCACCGCACCGACCTGCTCTTCGTCACGCTCCAGAAGTCCGACGACGACTACTCGGCCACGACGCGCTACAACGACTACCCGCTGTCGCCCACGCGGTTTCATTGGGAGACGCAGAACGCGGCGACGGCCGACTCTCCCACGGGCCGCCGGTACCAGAACCACGCCCGCGACGGCGGACGCGTCGTGCTGTTCGTCCGCGAGCGCCGCAAGGACGAGCGCAGGGAGTCGCTGCCGTACGTGTGCCTCGGGTCAGCACAGTACGTCTCTCACGAGTCCGAGCGACCGATGCGCATCACCTGGGAGCTCGACCGCGCGATGCCCGCGGCGTTGTTTCAAGAAGCGAAGGTCGCGGCGGGTTGATGCGCCGTCCTGGCGCGCCCGTCGCGACCAACGCCCCCGAGGCGATCGACGCGTAGCCCCGCCTCGAGCGACCGCGGCGCCTCAGACCGGCGCCCCCTCGATGACGCTCCAGGGCAGCGCTTCGAGCGGGAGCACGCGGGTGACCCCGAAGCCCGCCCGCGCGAAGAGCGCACGGAACTCCGCCTCGGTGCGCTCTCGCCCGCCGACGACCGCGAGCATCTCGAGGTCCACGGTGCGCGCGAGGGTCTCCGCGGGCGCGGGCGCGTGCGGCTCGTTCGCAGATGGGAGCACCAGCTCCAGCACCAGCAGGCGACTCGCGGCGCCCATCGCCTCCCGGCACCGGGCGAGGATTCGAACCGCGTCCTCGTCGCTCCAGTCGTGGAGGATCCACGAGAGCACGTACGCATCGCCGCCGGCCGGCACGGCGCTGAAGAAGTCGCCGGCGACGACCTCGCAGCGATCGGCGAGCTTCGCCTCCGCCAGCGCCGCGCGCGCGGCGTCGACCACGCCCGGGCGCTCGAGGATGACCCCGCGCACCTGCGGGTGCGCGTCGAGCACGTGCCGCAGCAGGGCCCCATGACCGCCGCCGACGTCGACGATCCGCTCGACGCCGCGGAAGTCGTACGCGCGCGCGAACACCGCGGCGCGCGCCGACGCGATGCGCGCCATCGACGCGTCGACCATGGCCGCCGACTCGGGGTGGCGCTCGAGGTAGTCCCAGAACCCGCAGCCGTGCGCGGGGCGAAAGCCCGCCTCGCCGGTGCGAAGGGTGTGTGCGAGGTGACCGTAGGGCCGCCAGTGCCACTCCTCGGTCGCGATGATCGCGGCGCGGCGCACCGATCCCGGCACGTCGCTGCGGAGCGTCGCGCCGAGCGGGGTCAGCGCGTAGCGACCGTCTTCGAACCTCTCGAAGATCCCCACGTCGGCCAGCGCGCGCAGCACCCGCTCGAGCGCAGAGGGCTCGGCGCCCACGCGCGCGGCGACGTCCGCGGGCGACGCGGGTCCGCCCGCGAGCGCATCGGCGACGCCCAGGGCCGCCACGGCGCCGATCGCCGCGCTCGTCTGATAGGCGTTGATGAGCTCCCCCATGCGCCGACTCGACGTGAGCGGATCCATCCGATCCGTCTAGCACGGGCTCGCGCGAGAGGCGGACCCGAGGGACGGCGTTCGTGATTGCGGCCCTTCTGTGCGCCGTGAGAGAGTGCGCCTCGTGCGGCGGCGGGTCGGGTTGGCGATGGTGGCGATCGGCCTGATGATGCCGACCGAGGTGCGCGCCGATCCGCCCGCGGCGTGGTGCATCGATCCGGCGATCGACGGCAACGGGCCGCCAGACCTCGGCGCGTTCCTTGGGCGCGAGGGGTACCTCTGCGGGCCGTCTCGACCTCGGGGCCAGCGGGTGTGGCGCCTCACCGTGAGCCCGAACGGGAGCGGCTTTCGCGGGGCGCTCTACGAGGGCGACCGGCAGGTGCGAGCGCTCCCCTTCACCGGCAACGAGGACCTCGCGGCCTCGCTCGCGTGGATGCGCAACGTCGACGACGACGCGGCCGGCGCGTGCCCGCAGTGCCCCGATCCCCCGGCTTGCAACCCGTCACCGCCCGCGGCCGCGCCGCCGCGACCACCACCAGCGCCCTCGCCCTTGCGGTTTCGCGTCGAGCTCCTCGGGGTCTACAGCTACGGCGCCGTGCCGGGCGATCACGGCGCGGGCGGTGAGCTGCGCGTCCGCGTCGGGCGGGGCTTGTGGTCGGTCGCCGCGTCCCTGCGCGGGCTCTGGGACCTCGCCTCGCCCACCGTGAACGGCGTGGAGCTCCGCGCGGGCCCCGGCCCCGCGGGCGTGCTCGCGGGCTGCGGTCACGTCGGGTGGTTCGGCGCGTGCGCGACCGTCGCCGCGGGCGCCTTCGCGGGCCACGGGACCTCGCCCGAGCGCGACGTGACCAGCCCCCTGGTGCTCGCGGGAGCTCGCATCGAAACCGCGATCCCGCTCGGTCGCAGGGCGTCGCTTCGCTTCGACCTCGACCTCAGCACGCCCATCACGCGCATCGCGCTGACCCGCGGGCGACTCGACGGCGGGCAGACGACCCTCTGGGCGATGAGCCCCTACGTCGTCACCGCCGGACTGGGCCTCGGCGTCGATTTGTAGGCCGATGGACGGAACGAGCGAGACGAACCCATGCGGACGGCCAAAGGGAAGACGGTGTGAGCCTCGGCCCCTCCGAGTTCCGGGCGCAGGTCTTCGCGCCGAACCGCGCGCTCGTGCAGCGACATTTCGCGCTGCTCGGCTACTGCCGCGCCGACGTCGACGACGCGACCAGCGAGGTGTTCATCGAAGCATGGCGGTCGCTCGACCGCTACGACGCAGGGCAGGGCTCCGTGGCGACGTGGGTCCGCGGCATCGCGCGCAACGTCGCGCGCGACCGGCGCAAGAGGCGCCGACGGTACAAGAACATGCTGCTCGAGTTCTTCAACCCCACCACGCGCGACGCCGACGACGGGGGCCATCCCTGCTACGCCGACGCCGAGTCGGGCGCGCCCTCGCCCGAGCTCTCCGCGGAGCTCAGGGAGGTGTTCGTGGCGCTCGACGCGCTCACCGCGGCGGAGCGTGAGGTCGTGGTCGCGCACCTGCTGATGGGCGCCACCTTCGACGAGCTCGAGGCCGAGACCGGGGTCGACCGCAGCAAGCTGCACCGCATGGTCGCGCGCTTTCGCGAGAAGCTCCGAGGAGGCGCAGGCCATGACCCGCGATGACCCCGACGACCTCGCGCGACGGCTCGCCGATGCGGGCCAGGCGCAGGCGCCTCGCCTCGCGACCGACGACGAGGCGTGGCGAAACCTCCAGACGCGGATCGCTCACGCGAAGGGGCGCGCACGCCGCCGCGCCGGCCTCGCCGCCGCGCACCTCGCCGCGCTCGCCCTCGGGGCGGGGCTGCACGCGTGGCTCGGCGCCCCCCGCGTGGTCGAGCGCAGGGTCACCGTCGCCGCGGCTCCCGTCGCCTCGACCGCGCCGCCGGCATCGTCCGCGCCGCCGTCAACGCCCGCGCCGCCGTCG
>JBDHVF010000394.1:0-7340 GCA_039809605.1 Polyangiales bacterium
GTGGGCCCCCGCCTCGCCGCCCGACGAGGCCAGCGGAGAGAGGTCCTCGGGCGCCGCGAAGGCCGCCGCGCCCACGAGCGCGCGCAGCCCGCGCACGTCACCGCGACGCAGGAGCTCCGCGGCTGCCGCGAGCGGAGCCTCGCCGCGCGCGAGCCTCGCCGCGAGGCGATCGTTGGCCTCGGGCGGCAGCGCAGAGAGCGTCTGCGCCCCGCCCGCGACGTCGTCGAGCGCGAAGGGGTCGCGCTCCATCACCCCTCGCCGATCCAGCGTTCGAACGCGTCGCATGCCGCTTCGAAGGTCGCGCCCTCGGTGCTCGCGACCTGCTCGCGCCCGTGGATCACCCGGAGCGTCATGTCGAGGTCCACGGCGCCCCTCTGCTCGGGGATCGACGGCAGCCGCGCGACCTGGGCGCGCGCGGCCTCGACGGCCTGGTCGACGCCGAGGTTGCACGCGTCGACGATCGCGTCGGCGCCGAGCGCCTTGCCCGTGAGCGCGCGCAGCGTGTCGTTGAAGGTCGCGGCGTTGCCGGGCCTCCAGTAGCGCTCGGCGAGGTCGGGGCCGACGCGGGGGTTGTCCATGAGGTGCCCGTCGCGCTTCGTGAAGAAGGCGCGCGTCTGGTACACGGCCATCTCGGCCATGATGTACCCGTGGTAGTACGCGCTCGCCTCGCCCGAGAGCAGGTGCGGCACCGCGAGCACCGGGCGCACGCCCGCGCTCAGGCCCTGGAGGTCGCGCTCGATCGCGCGGAAGGTCTCTTTCACCCGCTCGGGCGTGAGCTCGGCCTCGGGCAGCTCGTAGAGCGCGCGCTCGGCCATGGGCACGGTGAGCATCGCGCGCACGTCCCACGCGCGCATGGGCTGAGACTCGCGCACGGCCGCCTCGATGAGCTCCATCGGAATGGCCTTGCCGGTCTTGTCCGCGAGGTAGCGCGCGCGCCAGTCGGCGTCTTCGAGCATCGAGTCCATGAACATGGACTGGGTCTCGGCGTAGGCGACCGAGGTGGGGGCGAACTCCTGCGCGAAGCACGGCGCGTCGGAGAGGATGTTCGAGAAGTGCGCCGCGTGGCCGCCCTCGTGAAAGAGCGTCTCGGTGGCGCGCAGGCCCGAGCCCACGGCGCCGGGCACGGCGTTGGCGGTGAAGTTGATGCGCGCCGGGCGCCACCTGCCCTTGTCGAAGAAGGCCACCTCGGGGCCGTGCATGAAGCCGTTCTCGTACTTGCCCACGCGGTCGACGAGGTCGAGCGTGAGGGTGGCCCCGCGGAAGCGCACGCCCAGGGCCATGAAGCTCCTGCCCCAGCGGCGCAGCGCGGGCGCGAAGGCGAAGTAGGGGTCGAGCTCGGCGGCGATCTTGCCCGCGCGCAGAAAGAGAAAGTTCCACGGGTCGAGCGCCCCGTCGCCGTGCTTCGCGGCGAAGCGGGCGAGCTCCTCGCGCGAGCGCTGCGCGGTGCGGGCCGCGAGGTCGCCGAGGGTGTCGAAGAGGTCGCGCTTCGCCATGCGCTCCACCACGGCGACGCGCCAGGCGTAGTAGTCCTCGTGGCCGAGCATGCGGCCGAGGGCGTTGCGCATCTTCACGATGTCGAGAAAGCCGTGGGCCATCACGTGATCTTCGATCGACGCGAGGGCTTCGAACGCGGCCTTGCGGCGCCGCGCGTCGGGGTCGTTGCGCATGAGGAGCGCGAGGCGGTTGCTCGACGCGTCCTCCCACTGACCCGTGGAGGGGTCGGTGAACCCGAGCTTCATCTTCGAGCGCGCCTGCTGGAGCTCGCCCTCGCGCTCGACGATCTCCTCCGAGAGCTTGCGCGCCTCGGGGCGCTCGATGGTGTTGGCGGCGAAGAGGGCGACCCACCCGGCGAGCACCCTGCGCTGGCGCTCGTCGCCCTCGTTCCTGCGTTCGAAGTCGCGCAGCTCGCCGAGGCGCGCGGGGTCTTGCAGAAAGCGGTTCATGGCGATCTCGGCGTCGGCGAGGCTCCGCTGCGTCGCCGCGGGGTCGTCGGAGAGGCCCATCTTCGAGGTCCAGAAGAGGTCCTCCTTGCGGGTGTGCAGCTCGTTGAAGCGCTCGGTGAGGGCGTCGAGGGTGGCGGCGAGAGAGCTCATGGCGCGCGAAGGTACGACAATCCCGCGCGAGAGGGGAGCGGCCGCGAAGGAGGAGCGATCGCCCACGTCGCCAGTACGCGCCGGGACCCTGCCGCGCGAGCGGCGGGGCGTGACGGAAGCGTCGTCGGTACGCGCTGCGCGCCGCGCTACATCCGGCAGGCCCCCGTCGAGCAGTGCTGCATGCCGGGGCACTCGTTGCCGCATCGGCCGCAGTTGTTCCGATCGGTGAGGAGGTTCCTGCACGCGGCCATCGCGCCGGTGCCGCACACGACCTGCCCCATGGGGCACGCGCACACGCCGCTCGTGCAGCTCTGGCCCATGACGCATCGCCGCCCGCACATGCCGCAGTTCGCCGCGTCCGTGAGCAAGCCGACGCACGTCGACCCGCAGAGCACCTGCCCCACCGGGCACGCGCACACGCCGCTCGTGCAGCTCTGCGCCGCGGGGCACACGTTGCCGCAACGCCCGCAGTTCGCGCCGCTGGTGAGCAGGTTCACGCAAGCGCTGCCGCAGAGCACCTGCCCCGCCGGACACACGCACACGCCGCTCGTGCAGCTCTGCGCCGCGGGACACACGTTGCCGCAACGCCCGCAGTTGGCCCGGTCGGTGAGCAGGCTCACGCACGCCGCCCCGCAGAGCACCTGCCCGCTCGGACACGCGCACACGCCGCTCGCGCAGCCCTGCGCCGCGGGGCACACGTTGCCGCAGCGGCCACAGTTGGCCCGGTCGGTGAGCAGGTTCGCGCACGCGGCCATCGCGCCGGTGCCGCACACGGTCGCCCCCGGAGCGCACCGGCACACGCCGCTCGTGCAAGCCTGCCCGGTGACGCAGCGCACGCCGCAGGCGCCGCAGTTGGACTCGTCCGACGCGCGGTCGACGCACGACGCGCCGCACATCACCCGCGGCGCCGCGCAGGTGCTCACGCACGCGCCGCCCGTGCACGCATACCCCGCCGCGCACGCGTGACCGCACGCGCCGCAGTGCGACACGTTGGTCGCAAGATTCATCTCGCAGCCGGTGGCGCGCGAGCCGTCGCAGTCGCCGAAGCCCGCGTCGCAGCGCAGCGAGCAAGCGCCCGCGGCGCAGACCGGCGCGCCGTGCGGGCCGCCGAGGCAGCCCATGCCGCACATGCCGCAGTGGGTGAGGTCGCGCGCGAGGTCGACGCACACGCCGCTGCAGCGCGTCTGCCCCGCCGGGCACGGAGGCACGACGTCGTCGGGCACGTCGGGCACGTCGGGCGCGTCGGGCGCGTCGGGCACGTCGGGCGCGTCGGGCGCGTCGGGCGCGTCGGGCGCGTCGGGCGCGTCGACGACGTCGGTGTCGACGACGTCCGCGTCGGTGTCGATGACGTCGTCCGCGTCGAGCGCGTCGTCGGGCTCGGGCGCGTCGACGTTGTCGTCGACCGCGGCGTCGAGCGCGGTCACGTCGTCGGGCGCGTCGACAGGCGGTGCGTCGGGCGCCGCGTCGGGGGGCGGCTCGCCGTCGATCGGGGCTGCGTCCTCGGGGGGCGCGGGGGCGTCGTCGTCCCAGCCCGAATCCGGGTGGTTGAGCGAGCACGCCCCCATCGCCAGCACGAACGCGAACAGCGAAGCGAGACGGAGCATCGACCCTCGGGGCGAGGTTCGCCTACAGAAGCTCCGCGGCGCAAGTCGAGTGAGGTTGCGCAGCGACGGTACACGTCGCTGCCGACGCGCGGCGCGCAGTTCGATCACCTACGCCCGCAGCGAGGGGCCAGCCGCGGCTCCGCAGCGCCGCGGCGCAATTGCGACGCTGTCGGCGAGCGGGCAGCCGCGGCTCCGCAGAGCCGCGGCGCAACTGCGACGCCCTCAGCGAGGGGCCAGCCGCGGCTCCGCAGAGCCGCGGCGCATTCGCGACGCCTTCAGCGAGGGGCCAGCCGCGGCTCCGCAGAGCCGCGGCGCATTCGCGACGCTGCCAGCAACCGTCGCATTCCAAACAGACGCTCGCCGACAGCGCCTCGGAGGCGAAGCACGCTCGCCGACAGCGTCGCGAATGCGCCGCGGCTCTGCGGAGCCGCGGCTGCCCGCTCACCGCTGGCGTCGCAATTGCGCCGCGGCTCTGCGGAGCCGCGGCTGCCCGCTCACCGCTGGCGTCGCAATTGCGCCGCGGCGCTGCGGAGCCGCGGCTGCCCGCTCGCCGCGGGCGTGGGTGGTCGAACGGCGCTCAGCCCCCGATCCACGTTGGGCTTCGGCCCGCCGGAGCCCTCGCCGCCGGCGCTTGTCGCCGCCGTCACCGTCACCGCCCGGGCTACGCGAGGCCCACCGACGCGAGGTACTCGCTCGCGAGCTTGTAGTTGTCGTTCTTCGAGGGGTGAAAGTCCCTGCGCAGAAACTCCCTCAGCCCGCGCGCGAACACGTCGCGCACGACGGAGCGATCTTTCTGGGCCCTGAACTCCTTCACCTTCGACAGGCTGACCGGGTGGCCGGCCTTCGCGTCCTGGCGCAGGAGGAAGACCGTGGCCGACACCCAGAAGGCCGCGAGGCCCGCGGTCGCGAGGGCCATGCCCGCGAGGCGCACGCCGTACGAGGGGGCGACGGCGCGGAGCACGTCGAAGGCCACGGCCTTGTGCTCGATCTCTTCGCACGCGTGCCACTTGAGCAGCGCCTGCATCTTGGGGTGGGCGAGGTCGAGCGTGCCGTGGGCGAGCGCGCCCTCGGCCATGATGGCGGTGTAGTGCTCGAGCGCCGTGGTGACGGCGAGGCGCACCTCGGGCGAGAACGCGGGCTCGAGCACGCCCCACGCGACGCGATCGTAGACGCGAAGGAACGCGTCGATGTCGTAGCCCTGCGCGCGCAGGGCCTCGAACTGGCGCTGGTGGGCGGCGCCGTGGCGGGCCTCCTGCGCGTAGAAGCCCTTGACCTGCTCGCGCAGCTCGGGGTCTTCGATGCGGTCGACGAAGTGCTTGACGCTTCGAATGAAGAAGCGCTCCCCCGCGGGGAAGAGCAGGTTGACCCCGTTGGCCATGTGCGTCGCCACGGGGTTGCTCGCGAACCAGTACCGAGGCAGCTCGGCGTAGTCGAACTCGGGCGACCGCGGCGTGATCGTGGGCCGCGACGCGGCCGTGGAAGAGGCTCCGTCCATGTTGTTGACTCCCGTTCAATAGCAATTGTGGGAGGGGCTCACGCGGGCGTCAACGGTGGCGCGTGCGTTCAGGTAGTGTCTGTCGCGATGACCCGCCGAGCGGCCCCAGCGCCCCGAGGGCGCAAGCGCGCCGAGCCCGAGGCCCGCGTGCGCATGGCGAGCGACGCGCGGCGCGCGCAGCTCCTCGCGCTGGGCGTCGAGATGTTCTCCGAGCGGCCGTGGGACGAGGTGCAGATCGACGACGTCGCGCGCGCCGCGGGCATCTCGAAGGGCCTCCTCTACCACTACTTTCCGACCAAGCGTGACTTCTACCGCGAGGTGGTGCGCGAGGCGGCGCGGAGGCTGCTCGACACCATCGACACGCCCGACACCATGGCCCCGCTCGAGCGCCTCACCACGGGCCTCGCGCGCTACCTCGACTTCGCCGAGCGCCGCGCGGCGGCGTACGTGACCCTCATGCGCGGGGGCATCGGGTCCGACCCCGAGATCGCGGCCGTGGTCGAAGACACGCGGAGGCAGCTCCTCGCGCGCATGCTGCGCTCGCTCAACATCGCTGACCCGCCCGCGCTCGTGCGGCTGACGTTCCGCGGGTGGCTCGGCTTCGTCGAGGCCACCAGCGTCGACTGGCTCGAGCGCCGCGACCTCCCGCGCGACGAGCTCCTCTCGCTCTGGGCGCGCGCCCTCGTCGCGCTCGCCCCCGCGGGGTGACCGTCGCCCTCGACGCCGCGCGCGCCGCCGTTGTACAAGCCCCGCGACCGCGGTGAACCGTCGACGCATCCGCACGCGCATCCGCACGCGCTCCCGCATCCTCGCGCGACTCCTCGCGCAGCGCCTCGCCCGCGTCGGCACGGCCTTCGCGTTCGCGTTCTTCGCGACGGCCGCGGCCTCGTACGCGCTCGAGCGCGACGTCGAGGGCACGCACATCCGCACCTTCGGCGACGCCGTGTGGCTCTGCGTCGTCACGCTCGCCACCGTGGGCTACGGAGACGTCTACCCGATCACCCCGCGGGGCCGCGCGGTGCTCGGGCTGTTCATCCTCTTCGTGCTCGTCTCGGTGGGCTTTCTGCTCACGGCCGTCAACGAGGCCGTGCTCGAGGTCAAGCGCATGGAAGACAACGGCCTCATCGGCACCGACCTCACCGGCCACGTGGTGCTCTACGGCTGGAGCCCCGTGGCCCGCACCGCCGCCGAGGAGCTCCTCGCCGCCGGCCGCGCGATCGCGTGGGTGGTCGAGCGCACCGACGACATCTCCGCCGCCCAGCGCCTCGCCCCGCGCGACCGCCTCTTCGTCACCTCGGGCGAGCTCACGCAGGACCTCCTCGGCGCCCGCCTCAACGCCGCCGCGGCCGACACCGTGGTGATCGCCAGCAGCGACGACGCGCGCAACATCGTGGCCTCGCTCAACGCCCGCGCGGTCAACCCCGGCGCGCGGATCATCGTCGCGGTGCAGGCCGAGGCGCTGCGCCAGACGCTCATCGCCAGCGGGGTGACCTACGTCGCCTCGCCCTTCGAGCTCTCGGGCCGCCTCGTGGCGAGCGCCGCGTTCGAGCCCGAGGTCGCGCAGTTCATCGAAGACGTCACCTCGGGCGTCGACGACGGCTTCGACCTGCGGCAGTACGGCGCCGCCCCCTTCGCCGAGCGCACCGTACGCGACGTGCGCGCCGAGCTCGCGGGCTTCGACGGCCCCCTCCTCGTGGGCCTCGCCGTGCCCTCGGAGAAGGGCTTTCGCGTGCACCCCAACCCCCCGGGCGACCGGGTGATCGGCGACGGCGACCAGCTCGTGGTGCTCACCGACCGCGCCCAGGCCGAGCGCTTCACCGCGCGCTACAAGACCTCGCAGGGGCGCTGATACCAACTTCACGTCAAGTTTGCCGCTTTCGCGTGCGCGACGTGTCGCCCACTCGCGCCTTCGCGGAGCCCCCACCCAACGCTGCCGCGCGCCCCGCCCCCGCGGAGCGAGGGCGTGGCTGAGCGTAGGGAGACGAGGTGATGGGCTGCCTGGGTCTCGCAGGCGCCCTCGCGCTGCGAGGGCCATCACTTCAACGCTCCATGAATCACGCTTCAGCTCGATGTCGGCCGCGTCAGCGCATCGATCACGCGTCGTCGTCGAGCTCGATCGAGCGGCGAGAAGCGAGGAATGCGAAGGGG
>JBDHVF010000395.1:0-7340 GCA_039809605.1 Polyangiales bacterium
TGCGCGCACGCGCTCTCGGTCGTCGCGCGCGACCGCGACGGCAACGAGACGACCCTCGCGCGCAGGCTCGTGCAGGTCCGCTGACGGCGCCTTGACGCCCGCCCCGCGCCGTCGGAACCAATCACCGCGATGCTCCTCGCCGACCTCGTACCGCCCCCCTATGCGCGCGCCTCCGCGTGCGCGGGGCCCTGCGCGTGGTGCGGCTCCGACGGAACGCACGCGCTCACCTCGGGCGCCGCCCTCGCGCGCGACGTGACGCTCGTCGCCGGCGACACGCTCTCGCACATTGGCATGTGGCTCCCGCTCTCCGAGGGCGTTCGCGCGCTGCGCGTGTATGTGAGCGGTTCGGCCCTCGCCCACGGGCTCATCGCGCCCACCGCGGTGCGCCTCCACGCAGCCGACGCGTCGGTCGACCATGCGCCCGCGTGGAGGGGCGCCTCGCTCTCGGGCGCCACCCTCGACGGTGCGCGCTCGCTCGTCACGGAGCTGCGCGCGCCCGTGACCGCGGGCGAGGGGCTCGCGCGCGTGGGCGTCCTCGACGTCGCCGGCCTCGCGCTCGCGGCGGGCATGGGGGAGCTCTCGCTGCGCGTGGTGGCCGACGCGGGCGGCTGCCTCGCGCAGTCGGTGACCGTTCGCGTCGAGCCCGCGCGCACCCGTGAGCGAGCGGTGACGGGCGCCTACGTGGCCTTCGTGGCCGACGCGGTCGAGCAGGCCGCGCGCGTCGCCCGATGGGTCGACGCCGTGGTCGCGTCGGGGGCGATGCGCGGCGTGGTGACGGCGCGCGCGAGCGCGGGGCGCGGGGCCACGATCGAGGGCGCGTGCGTCGCGAGCGCGCGGGGCGTCGACGGCGCGGCGTGGCGCGAGGCGCTGCGGCGCATGGCGTCGGGGCGCGCGTCGTGGGTCGAGCTGTGGAGCCCCTGCGACCCCGAGCGAGCGGGCGTCTCGGTCGCGCTCGGCACGCGCGCGAGGCCCGCGCCCTGCGAGATGAGCGCGTGGGCCGACGACGACCTCCGCGACGCGTGGTGGCGCGCGTCGGAGCACGACCGCGACGGCACGCTCCAGGCGCTCGTGGGGCGCTTCGAAGACCCCGTGACCCCGCGCGTGCTCACGCCGTGGGAGCGCGCCCGCGGCCTGCGACACTTCACCGCCGACGCGCCCTGGCTCGGGCGCTTCGTGCGGGCGCCCGCAGACCGCGCCCGCGTGCGCGGCGTCGTGCGCGAGGGCGACGCGGTGCGAGCGTGCTGGCCCGGTCCCGTTGCCATCGAGAGGCTGTCATGAAGATCCTGAAGTTCGTGGTCGAGGGCTACCGATCGCTCGAGTCCGTCGAGTGGCGACCCGGCGACCTCAACGTGGTGCACGGCCCCGGGGCGTCGGAGCTCCAGCGCGCGACGCGGCTCTTCTCGCGGCTCGCGCAGGGGTGGAGCGACTTCGCCGACGCGATGGCCGACGAGGGCGCGACGGAGGCCGCGTTCTGGCACCCCGAGGCCATCGAGGTGCGCATGTTCGCGCTCTGCGCGCCGCACCCCGACGCCGAGCTCGAGTTCGGCCACGAGGTCATCGTCGAGCGCCTCGACGCGAGGCCCTGGTGGGTCATCGGCTACGAGCGCACCACGCTCTCGAACGACTTCGAACTCGTCGACGTGCTCGAGCGCATGGGCGACCGCATCGAGTACACGCCGCCGCGCAAGCGCGTGCCCGGCATGCCGGTGCTCCAGCGCGCGAAGAGCGAGGTGACGCGCGCGGCCGGCGACATGGCGTCGTTCAACACCGTGTCGACCTTTCGCAACGACCCGCGCGTCGCGCCCCACGCCGACGCCATCGAGCGCTGGAGCCTGCACCGCGAGGTGCCCGTGGGTGAGGGGTCGCCCGCGCGCGCGGCCGCGGTGCCCTTCGGCTTTCACGGCTCGCTCGCGACCGACGCGGGCAACCTCGTGAACCTCCTGCTCGACGTCTGCGACTTTCACGACACACGGCGCGCGCTCGACCGCGCCCTGCGCGACGTGATCGCGGGCTACGACGAGCTGCGCTTCCCCCGCACCGAAGAGGGAGACGTGGGGATGGAGCTCCGCACCCGCGACGGCCGTCGCACGCCTCACACCGAGCTCTCCGACGCCACGCTACGCACCCTGGCGGTGTACGGAATGCTCCTCTCACCCGAGCCCCCGTCGCTCCTGTGGCTCGATGACCCCGCTGGGGCGCTCGAGCCCTGGGCCGCGGCTCCCCTCGCGGAGCTCGCGCTGGAGGCCGCGCGCCGCACCCAGGTGGTGCTCTCGAACCCGTCTCCCTCGCTCGCGCGGCGCATCGGCGAGCTCGCCCGTTCGCCCGGCGAGACCCGGCGCGGCGGGGCCCTCACGGTCAAGACCTTCGAGGTCTGACCCCTCATCCTCTCTCTGGCCCCCGGCGTGCACCCTGGTGTAGGGTCCGCGCGCCGTGACGCCCTGACGACCGTTTCGGGGCGACCGCGGCCGCGCCTCGAATCGCGCGAAACCCGCGCATTGACACGTTTCTGCGAGATCGCTAGATCCTCCCGTCCACCCGGAGAGAGCCGTGAACGACGCCTCGCTGAGCCTCACGCAAGCCTACGGCCCGATCTTCATGATCGTGGCCTTCTCGCTCTTCATCGCCGTGGCGATGTTCACCCTGGCGTCGCTGCTCGGGCCGAAGAACCCCACGCCCGAGAAGGCCATTCCGTACGAGTGCGGCTCGGAGTCGACGGGCGCGCAGCACGTCAAGCAGTCGGTGAAGTTCTACCTCACCGCGATCCTCTTCGTGGTGTTCGACATCGAGGCCATCTTCCTCTACCCGTGGGCGGTGCTCTTCCAGCGCCTCGGGGTGGTGGGCTTCGTCGAGATGCTGGCGTTCCTCACGGTGCTGACCGTGGCGCTCGTGTACTGCTGGAAGAAGGGAGCCCTCGAATGGCAGGCGTAGAGACCTCGAACCTCGAGACCCGCGTCGTCGGGGGCGGCGACTCGGGCTTCGTCACCACCCGCTTCGACGCGCTGCTCAACTGGGCGCGCAAGTACTCGCTGTTTCAGTACCCCTTCGTGACCGCGTGCTGCGGCATGGAGTTCATGGCCGCCGCGTCGCCGCGCTACGACCTCGCGCGCTTCGGCGCCGAGGCCCCGCGGTTCTCACCGCGCCAGGCCGACGTGCTCTGGGTGGTGGGCACCATCTCGCAGCGCCAGGCGCCCGCGCTCAAGCGCATCTACGACCAGATGACCGAGCCCAAGTGGGTCATCGCGTTCGGCACCTGCGCCTCGTGCGGCGGCTTCTACGACAACTACGCGACGGTGCCGGGCATCGACAAGGTCATCCCCGTCGACGTGATGATCCCCGGCTGCCCGCCGCGCCCCGAGGCCGTGCTCGACGGCCTGATGCTGCTGCAAGACAAGATCGGCCGCGGCGACCGCACGCCCGCCGTGCTCAAGAACACCGAGATGACCGAGGAGGCGAAGAAGCACCTCGACCAGCTCTACCAGATCCGCATGAAGCGCTGAGCGAAGACATGTCGAAGATCATCCTCGATCGGCTCAAGGAGAGGTTCGGCGCCGACGTGCTCGAGACCTCGAGCTTTCGCGGCGACGACGTGGCCGTGGTGCGCGCGACGCGCTGGCGCGAGGTCGCCGAGTTCGTCAAGAGCGACCCGCGCTGCGCGTGCGACTACTTCGTCGACCTGTCGGCGGTCGACCGCTGCGACCCCCGCACCGATGACCTCGACATGGAGGAGCGCTTCGAAGTCTTCTTCATCGCGTACTCGACGACGAAGAAGCACCGCGTACGGGTGAAGGCCCGCGTCGACGGCGACGCCCCCCGCATCGCGTCGCTCGTGACCGTGTGGCAGGGCGCCAACTGGCTCGAGCGCGAGGCGTGGGACATGTTCGGCGTGCGCTTCGAAGGGCACCCCGACCTGCGGCGCATCCTCATGTACGACGAGTTCAAGGGGCACCCGCTCCGCAAGGACTACCCCGCGAACAAGACGCAGCCGCTCGTGGCGTACCGCGAGGGCACGTTCGACAAGCTCGGGCCCTTCCTCTCCGACGAGGGCATGCCGCTCAACCGCGCGCCCGTGACCACCCTCTCGGGCGACGCGCCGGCGCTCGACCGCGTGCCCCGCTCCGACCAGAACGACTGACCACTCCTCCACCGCCTCACGGAACCGTCACATGGAACCCGTCGATCTCGACTTCGAGGAAACCGAGCTGGAGCTGCCGAGCGAGCCCATGACGTTGAACATGGGTCCCTCGCACCCGGCGATGCACGGCACCATCCGCATGGTGCTCACGCTCGACGGAGAGTTCATCAAGGACGTCGACGTGCAGCCCGGCTACCTGCACCGCGCGTTCGAGAAGATGAGCGAGCGCGGCACCTGGCAGCAGGTGTTCCCCTACACCGACCGGCTCAACTACGTCTCGCCGCTGCTCAACAACGTGGGCTACGCGATGGCCGTCGAGAAGCTGCTCGGCGTGACGGTGCCCCGCAAGTGCCAGCTCTACCGGGTGATCCTCGGCGAGCTGTCGCGCATCTCCGATCACCTCACGTGCAACGGCGCCATGGCCATGGAGCTCGGCGCGTTCACGCCCTTCCTGTGGCTGCTCAAGGCCCGCGAGTGGGTGTGGGAGGCGTGCGAGGAGCAGACCGGCGCGCGCATGACGCACTCGTTCTTTCGCATCGGCGGCGCCGCGGCGCCCCCCACCGAGCGCTTCGACTCGCAGTCGCGCGCCATCCTGCCGAAGATCCTCGAGGTGGTGGCCGAGAGCGAGTCGCTCCTGCTCAAGAACCGCATCTTCCTCGACCGCACGCAGGGCGTCGGCATTCTCAAGCGCGAAGACGCCGTCTCGATGGGCGCGTCGGGCCCGGTGCTTCGCTCGACGGGCGTCGACTACGACGTGCGCAAAGACAAGCCCTACCTCACCTACGACGAGGTCGACTTCGAGGTGCCCGTGGGCGAAGACGGCGACACCTACGACCGCTTCATGTGCCGGTTCGAAGAGGTCCGCCAGAGCGCGCGCATCATCGAGCAGTCGCTCGACCTCCTGAAGAAGATCAAGCCGGGCAGCGCCGACGACGAGATCAACGTCCGCGACCCGCGCATCGTGCTGCCCCCCAAGGGCGAGGTCTACACGACCATCGAGGGCACGATCAACCACTTCAAGCTCATCATGGAGGGCGTCGACGTGCCGCCGGGTGAGGTCTACCAGTACACCGAGGGCGGCAACGGCGAGCTGGGCTTCTTCCTCGTGTCGCGCGGCGGGGGCAACCCCTGGCGCGTGCGGGTGCGCGGGCCGTGCTTCTACTCGCTCCAGTGCGTCAAGCCCATGATCAAGGGCGAGATGCTGGCGGACATCGTCCCGGCCTTCGGCTCGATCAACATGATCGGCGGCGAGTGCGACCGCTGATAGAGGGAACCCGAGAGATGCCTTCGTTCAAGCTCGACGACCGCGAGATCCCCTTCGAGAAGGGCGAGACGATCATCAAGGCCGCGTGGCGACAGGGGGTCGAGATCCCGCACTACTGCTGGCACCCCGGCCTCTCGGTGGCCGCCAACTGCCGCATGTGCCTCGTCGAGATCGACCCGCCGCCCGGCGGTCGCGCGATGATGCTCGACATCCTCAAGTGGGACGCCGCGAAGAGCGACTGGGTGCCCGACAGGAAGCCCAAGCTCCAGCCCGCGTGCCAGGTGCAGGCGACCGACGGCATGGTGGTGCGCTCGCAGACCTCGCCCCACGCCGTCGAGGCCCACGCCCACGTGCAGGAGTTCCTGCTGCTCAACCACCCGGTCGACTGCCCCATCTGCGACCAGGCCGGCGAGTGCAAGCTGCAGGACTACTGGATGAGCGAGATGCGCACCTTCAAGCGCATGCGCGACGAGCCGGTGCACAAGCCCAAGGCCGTGGTCTTCGGCGACACCATCGTCTACGACGCCGAGCGCTGCATCGCCTGCACGCGCTGCATCCGCGTGTGCGACGAGCTCGTGGGCGACCACATGCTCGACCTGCGCGAGCGCGGCAACCGCAACGAGGTCGTGCTCGCCCAGGGCCGCAAGCTCGAGGGCGACTACACCCTCATGACCGAGCACGTGTGCCCGGTGGGCGCCCTCACGTCGAGCCACTTTCGCTTCAAGGCCCGCGTGTGGACGCTGCGCGAGACCCCCTCGGTCTGCCCCGGCTGCGCCACGGGCTGCAACATGTTCCTCGACGTCGACCCGCGCGAGCTCAGGGCGTACCGGAACCGCCCGCGCGACAACGAGGCCGTCAACCGCTACTGGATGTGCGACGACGGCATGATGACGTACCTCCGCGAGCACGAGGGCCGCGTGGTCGAGGCCCGCATCGGCCGCGAGGAGGCGACGCTCGACGACGCTCTCGCGCGCGCCGCCGAGGCGCTCTCGAAGGCGCCGCGGGCGAAGGTCGCGGTGCTGCTCGGCGCGCAGTTCTCGACCGAGGACAACCTCGTGATGGCCGAGCTCGCGCGCGCGATCGGGGCGCCGCTCTACCTCACGGCGAAGCCGCCGTGGAGGGCCGACAAGATCCTGCGCCACGCCGACCAGAACCCCAACCGCGCGGGCGCGCTGGCCGTGGCGGGCGGCGCGAAGGTGGGCACGATTCAAGACCTGCTCGCGGCCGCGGCGGCGGGGCAGGTGCAGGCGATCGTGGGCCTCGGGGCCGATGTCGACGTCGACGCGAACGCGCTCGCGCCCCTGTCGCGCATCGCCGACGTGGTGCTCGCGCTCACGCACGAGGGCCCGCTGGCGCGCTTCGCGAGCGTGACGCTGCCCGCGGCGAGCTGGGTCGAGGCCGACGGGAGCTTCGTGAACGCCAAGGGGCTCGCGCAGCCCTTCAAGCGCGCGCTGCCGCCCAAGGGTTCGGCGCTGCCCGCGTGGAACCTCGTCGCCAGGCTCGGCCGCGCGATGAACCTCGAGCTCGCGTACGCGAAGCTCCGCGAGGTGCGGGCCGCGCTGCTCGCGCAGGCGCCCGGCGCGCACCCCGACTCCAAGCCCGAGGCCGTCGCGCAGGCCGAAGCACCGACTGGCTCCCACAAGGGCGCGTGAGGAACTGACGATGTTCTGGATCCAGGCATTCGTGAAGATCGCCCTGATCGTCGGGGTGCTCGTGAACATGGCGGCGATCCTCCTGTGGGTGGAGCGCAAGCAGTCGGCCATGATGCAGGACCGCATCGGCCCCAACCGCGCGGCCATCGTGCTGGGCTCGGTGCGCATCCGCGCGGCGGGCCTCGTGCACTCGATCGCCGACGGCATCAAGATGATCTGGAAGGAGGACTGGGAGCCCACCGGCGGCGACCGCCTCCTCTATCGCCTCGCGCCGATCATCGCGCTCGTCCCG
>JBDHVF010000396.1:0-7328 GCA_039809605.1 Polyangiales bacterium
GCCCCGCGCCCCTGATGACGTGCGGCGGCGCGTGCGTCGACACGAGCGCCAGCCTCGCCCACTGCGGCGGCTGCGGGCGCGCGTGCGCGCCGGCGAACGCCGCGGGCGCCTGCCGCGCGGGGGCCTGCGCGGTCGCGAGCTGCAACGCGGGCTCGGCCGACTGCGACGGCAGCGCGGCCAACGGCTGCGAGGTCAACGTCAACGCCGACGTGTCCAACTGCGGCGGGTGCCGCGTCGCGTGCAGCCGCGCCAACGGCACGCCGTCGTGCGCGTCGGGCGCCTGCTCGATCGCGTGCAACATGGGCTTCGCCAACTGCGACGGCGACGCCTCCGACGGGTGCGAGACGGCCACGGGCGCCGACCCGAGCAACTGCGGCCGCTGCGGCAACACGTGCTCGCTCGCCAACGCGACGGCGGGCTGCGCGGCCGGCGCGTGCACGGTCGCGAGCTGCAACGCGGGCTGGGGCAACTGCGACGGCAGCGCGGCCAACGGCTGCGAGACGCCCACCGCGACCGACGAGGCCAACTGCGGGCGCTGCGGCAACCGCTGCGCCGCGGGCCAGTACTGCGTCGGCGGCGCGTGCACGACGATCTGCCGCTTCCCCCTCGCCACGTGCGGCGGGCGCTGCGTCAGCCTCTCGAGCGACGAGGCCAACTGCGGCGCCTGCGGCCGCGCGTGCGCCACGGGGCTCATCTGCTCCGGGGGCCGCTGCGTCGTGCCGCCGCCCGCCAACGACCAATGCGCGTCGGCGACCGACATCAACCTCGCGGCGGGCTCGCGCATCATGATCACGGCGCCCATGGCGACCGCCACGCACGACCTCAACTCACCGTGCGACTCCGCGGGCGGGGGCGACGTGTTCTATCGCTTCGTCCTCACGCGCCGCGAGCTCGTCTACGTCGACACCTTCGGCACCCCGTGGGACACCAAGCTCTTCCTCGCGACCTCGTGCACCGCGCCCATCACGGCGTCGCAGACCCCGGGCGACCTCGTGTGCGACGACAACCTCGGCGCGAGCTGCGCGTCGGGCGGCGCGGCCTCGCAGATCTTCACGGCGCTCAACCCGGGCGTGTACTACCTCGTCGTGTCGTCGAACGGCACGCCGGGCACCGCCACGATCCGCTTCGAACACCTCAACGTGGGCACCGGCGCGATCGCCCCGCTCGCGCGCGGGAGCACGGTGCGCGTGGGCGCCACCATCGCGGGCATGCCCAGCGGGTACACCTCGGGGTGCGGCGGCAGCGGGCCCGAGCAGGCGTACTGGTGGGCCACGTGCCCCGAGCACGCCGCGGGCTCGTTCACGGCCACCACCTGCGGCCGCGCCTCGTGGAACACCGTGCTCAGCGTGGTGAACGGCGGCGTCACCGGCAACGCCTGCAACAACGACAGCGCCGCGTGCTCGCCGCAGTCGACGCTCACGAGCACCGTCCCCGCGGGCGCGGGCATCCACGCGCTCGTGGTCGACGGGTTCGGCACCGCGTCGGGCCCCTACTCGGTGCTCGTCACGCGGCCGTGACGGTCAGCGCCCTTCGGCGGGCAGGTCCTGCGTGTAGCGCCTGCCCTCGATCTCCAGCGTGAAGCGCGTCTGCCCCTTGGGGAGCTCGAACTCGAGCACCGCGGGGAGCCTGTGCTCGTAGCGCCGAACGACCTGCCCCCTCGCGTCGTACACCGTGCCGCCCGAGGCGACCGTCATGGTGCCGTCGACCAGACCCGACACGAGCTCGGCCATCTCGTGCATCTCCTCGGCGACGCGGTGGCACCAGAGGTGTTCGGCGCCGGGCACCTCGACGTGCGAGATCTCCTCGAGCTGCTTCTCGTTCACCTGATCGCCGACGCCCACCAGCACCAGGTGCAGCGGCGGCAGCGAGCCCTTCGCCACGCGCGCGGCGATCTCGCGCGAGAGCTGAAACACGCCGCCCTGGTCGGCGATCTGCCCGTCGGTGACGAAGACCCCGCAGCCGCGCTTCGCGCCCTTGCGCGCCTCGCGCTCCATGTACGCGACGAAGTCCTTGAGGGCGGGCACGAGGCACGTGCCGCTGCCGGGGTCCTTCGGTCCGGGCACCTGGAGCGACTCCGCGTCGGCGGCCGACATCTCGCCCACGAGCTCGATGTGACGTCCGCTCGGGCCGCACGCCCAGTACGCCAGCCGCAGCTTGCCGTTGCGGTCCTTGGTGGCGAGGTACTGGAGCATCCGCCGCACCTGGGGCTCGACCATGTTGGTGCGCGCGCGGTGGGTCGGTGACGTGGCGTGGCCGTGGTCGTCCTCGGCCTCGTCGTCCTCCTCGTCCTCGTGGTCGTCGTGCGCGACGTCGGGGTCGTCGGGCTTGAACCACCCGAAGAGCCTCGCGAGCCACCCCTGCTTGGCCCCCTTCGGCGCGGGGGGCACGAGCGAGGGCGTGTCGATCATGGCCGCGCCGAGCGCCGCGGCGGGAGCGTCGTGCCCGTGGCGGTCGTCGTGCGACGGCAGGTCGTCGCGGTACTCGAACTCCTCGCTCATGCTCTGCGACCCGTCGACGTAGATCGCCATGTCGACCCCGTCGACCACCGGGTCGTGCAGCAGCGTGGCGCGGACGACGCCGTCCTCGACGTGAAGGTCCGCGAAGGGGGCCGAGAGCGTTCCGTGTGCGTGTCCCATGAGAGGCATCGTACCCCTCGGGGCCGCGGCGAGACGCGGGAATTCACGACGCATCGGGGGCACGGTCGATGCTGCGACGTCGCGCGAACGGTGATCGCCATGAAGCACCAGCACATCGGCCTCCTTCTCTTCGTCGGCGCGCTGGGCGTCGCGGGCTGCGACCCCAACAACTGGCCGACCACGAACGGCGACGCCGGGCGCACGCCCGTGGCCCCGACGCGCACGTACACGCGCGACACACCCGTCGCAAGAACGAACGCCGCCACCGAGCCCCCCTCGGGCGGCGTCGAGCCCGAGGCGAGGGTGCCCGCGAGCAAACCCGACAACGCGGCCGGCGTGACCCTCGCCGACGCGGGCAACGCAGTCGCGGCGAACGTCACCGACGCGGGCGCGGTCGAGGGCACCACCGACGCGGGCGCGGTCGAGAGCACCACCGACGCGGGCGCGGTCGAGAGCACCACCGACGCGGGCGCGGCCGCTGACGTGACCGACGCGGCGGCGGTGGCGAGCGCTGCCGACGGCGGCGCGGCGGCGAACCTCGCGACCCCGATCCGCTACGTGCCCGTCGTCGTCCCGATCCTCATGCCCATGGGCGGCGAGCTCACCACGCCCCTGCCCGCGCCGTCGCAGGGCGCGGGAGGCACCGCGAACGGCACGATCCCGCAGGGCGGCCTGGCGGGCGGTCTGCCCACGGGCGCCGTCCCCGGAGCGCCCACGAACGCAGGCGCGCCCGGCACCATGGGCGCGCCGCTGCCCCCGATCGCCAACACCAGCGGCCTCGGAGGCCCCGGCCTCACGGGCAGCATCTCGCAGGGCGCGGAGTTCCAGTTCGCGCCGGGCACCATCGGCAACCCGGGCACGCTCCGCGGCACCGCGCGTTGAGCCGCGAAGGTGACGGTCGCGCCACGGGCGTGATAGGCACCGCGCCGATGGCCACGCCGACGCTCACCCGCGCGCACTTCGACATCTTCGCGATCGAGGGCTTCGCCCCGCGCATGGACGCGATCAAGACCACGCTGCGCCCCCGGCTCGTCGCGCTCGCCGAGCGCCTCGCGCCGCGCGTGTCGGAGCTCGCCGGCCACGAGATGTTCGTGCACGTGGCGAAGCACGCGCGGCGCACCGTGAACCCGCCGCCCGAGACCTGGGCCGCGTTCGCGCGCGAGGCGCGCGGGTACAAGAAGCTCCCGCACTTCGCGCTCGCCGTGTCGAAGGGCGGCGTGCACGCGCGGCTGGTCTTGAAAGACGAGGCCCTCGAGGCCCGCGCGCGGCTCTCGAAGGCCCTGACGAAGAAGATCAAGGATCTCTCCCCCGCGCTCGCGAAGCACCACGCGCGCGACTACGCGGGCTGGGACTGCGAGGCGCTCCCCGGCGAGCTCGCGGCCGACGGCGAGGGGCTGCGCGAGATGGCGCGCCGCGCGTCGCTCAAGACCGGCGTGTTCGACGCGGGCATCCACCTCGGCGCGTGGAGGGGCGACGACGCCGTGCTCGAAGGCTTCCGCGCGCTGATGCCGATCTATTCCCTCGCCCTCGCGAAGAAATAGGCGCGTGCAGAGAGGGTGACATCGGCCCGCGCCGATGGTAGTGCCCGCGCGACATGCAACGCCGCCGCAGCACCCTGGTGCTCTCGCTCGCGCTCGCCCTCGCCGCGGGGTGCAAGAAGAACAACCCCACGCCCTCGCGCCCCGACGCCGCGCGCGTCGCGCCCTCGCAGGCGCCCGCCGTCGTCGACGAGGGCCCCCTCACCCCACCGGGCGACGCGCTCTTCGTGCTCCGCGGGAGCGGCCTGCGCAAGGTGCTCAACATCATCGCGCCGGGCGCCCCCACGCGCCTCGCGCTCGGCCAGGTCGCGCCCAGCTACAGCCCCGGCATCGGCGAGCACGGCGTCGACGTCGACCCCGACGCGCCCTTCGCCGCCCTCGCCATGCCCCACGTCGAGGGCGAGCGGGGCAGGCTCCAGCTCCTCGTCGCGTGGCCGCTGCGCTCGGGCATGCAGATCGCGCAAGACGCCCAGGCGGGCCACGGCTACCGCGAGGTGCTCCAGGGCATCTACGAATCGACCGCCGCGCCCGAGGCGGGCGACGCCGGCGCCGCGGCCGCGGCCAACCCGTGCTGGGTCGCGCGCAAGCAGCCCGTGGGCTGGATGCTCGTGTGCGGCCCGAGGGGGCTCCTTCGCACGGCGGCGAACTTCCTCGTGCGCGCGGGGTCGCGCGCGCCCGAAGGAGACCCGGTGCTCGACGTGACGCTGCGGCCCGAGGCCGCGCGGCCCGTGCTCACCGCGCAGATCGCCGCCCTCGAGTCGCAGGACCCGCGGCGCACTGGCGTCGACGCGGGCGCCGCCACCGCGGCCCTGCGCGCGCAGTACGACGAGGTGCACCGCACGGCGATGACCTACAAAGAGATCGCCGACGACCTGCGCTCGCTCCACGCGGCGCTCACGCTCGACGACTCGAACTACCACGTGCGCGCCGAGGCCGAGTTCGCCAACGCGACGGGCGCCAACACCCGCGCGCTGCTCGCGTCGACGGTGGGGCGCCGCGCGGCCGTCGAGCTCCTCGGGCGCCTGCCCGCGACGGCGAGCTCGTACCTCGCGATGAGCCTCGACGGCGGCGCGCTCGGCCCGCTCGTGGGCGGCAACGAAGAAGACGACCCGCGCGTCGCGCAGGCCGCCGGGCCCGAGTTCATGCGCTTCCAGAGGTTGCTGCGAGAGCTCACGTCGGTGCGCAGCGCGGGCGAGCGCGCGATCGGGTTGATGACCGAAGACAACGGCAGCAGGGTCGAGGTGATGCGCGTGCCCGACGCGGCCGCGAAGCTCCAGGCCGTGCGCACCGCCGCCGCCGCGGTGCCGCGCACGCCGCGGCCCTCGGGGCTCAACCCCAGCGAGCAGTTCGCGGTGCTCCCGTCGCCCGCGGGCCTGCCGCCCGGCGCGCTGCGCCTGCGGCTCAACCCCGACCCCGCGCGGCTGCCGCCCAACGCGCCCGCCGAGATGCGGCGCATGTACTCGCGCACCACGCTGCTCGTGCCCGAGGGCGACAAGCTCTACCTCATCGAGGCGCAAGACCCCGTCGCGCGATGGAACGCCATGCAGTCGGGCCAGCGCCTCGCGGTGAACCTCCCCGAGGAGCGCGCGGGCGTCGCGCACCTGAGCCCGATGGCGCTGCTCATGCTGCTCGGCGTGCCCGCGACCGAAGAGATCCAGCGGCAGGCGTCGGGCGAGCCCATGGACGGCACCCTCACCGCGCGCCGCGTGGGCGACGCGGGCGCGCGCTTCGAGCTGCGCGTCGACGCGCCCATCGTGTCGCTCAACCAGGCGCGCGACATCGTCGCGCAGCTCCAGGCGCAGCAGGCGCAGGCGATGCAGCAGGCGCAGGAGGCGCAGCAGCGCGCGATGCAGGCGGCGCAGGCCGCGCGGCGCGCCGGGGCGCGGCGCGGCGGCGCGGCGCCCGGGATGATGCTCCCGACGCCGTCGTCGCCCGTCCAGCTCCCCGAGCCCGACTTTCAGCTCCGCCCGCCGACGCAGTGACCGTAGCCACGGCCTCGCGCGGTGTGATACCGCCGTGGGCCATGGGCACCACTCCACGCCTCGACGCCATCGGGATCGTCGTCCGCGACATGCGCGCGGCGATGCGCTTCTACGCCCTCCTCGGGCTGTCGTTCCCCGCGACCTCCGAGGGCGAGGACCACGTCGAGGCCACGACGCCCGGCGGCCTGCGCGTGATGCTCGACAGCCTCGCGCTCGTGAAGCAGCTCACCCCCCACTACGAGGAGCCGCGCGGTCACCGCATGGGCCTGGCGTTCCACTGCGGCGACGCGGCGGGCGTCGACGCAACGTACGCGCGCGTGACGGCCGAGGGCTTCGAAGGCGTGAAGGCCCCGTGGGACGCGTTCTGGGGCCAGCGCTACGCGCAGGTGCGCGACGCCGACGGCAACACCGTCGACCTCTTCGCGCCGCTCGGGTGACGGCTCACTGCGACGTGGGGAGCGCCTCGTCGGCCCCGTCGTCGCGCGGCTCGGGCGCGGGCTCGGCGGCGCGGATCGCGGGCGCGTCGTCGGCGAGGTCGTCGAGCTCGGGGTCTGCGCCCGCGGGGGGCACCGAGGGGTCGGGCGTGTCGGCGGTGTCGGCCGCGGGGGCGCGCGGGCGCTCGGGCGGCGGGTGCGACTCGGAGCCGTAGCGCGGGCGCTCGCCGGGCCGTGACCAGTCGACCCAGTAGGCCGACTCGTCGCGCGTGTCCATGTGGATGAACACCGAGCGCGGGTAGAAGCCGCAGCCCGTGGCGGCGAAGGTGCGGCAGTAGTCGCGCGCGACGCGGTTGGGCACGCCCTCGACGCGAAAGTCGATCGCGCGCCCGAGGTTGTGGTTCGAGTGCGGGGTGTACTGCGAGCGCCGCCGCGGGCGGAAGCACGAGATCACCTCGATCGCGCGCCCGCCGAAGTGGTCGCTGAACATCGCCACCTGACGGAGCAGCCGCGGGTCGATCGCGTGCGTCGCGCCGTTCGACGCGCGGAGGAACGCGCGCATGCGCTGCCGCGTCGCGGGGCCGATGCGCCGCAGGTCGACGGTGACGTCCTGGTCGTCGTGCACGCGCTTGAAGTGCACGACGCCGGGGCGCGCGGGGCGTCCCCAGCGGCCGCCGGGGCGGCGGTTGTCGGCGCGCGAGGGCGCGGGCGTCGGCGCCGGGCGAGCGGCGCGCGAGG
>JBDHVF010000397.1:0-7323 GCA_039809605.1 Polyangiales bacterium
TCGGTATCGGAGCAAGGTTGAGGCCCGTGCACTGGCGGCGTAGTCCGTTGAGCTCCGAGCGCGATCCCGGCCCCGCGGACCGCGCCGATGGAGGGTGCGCGATGAGCGCCGCGATCCGGTTCAAGCGGGTCCTCGTGCAGAACGTGGGCGTCCTCGGCGAGCGCGCGATCGCCCTCGACGAGCTCTCGCCCGGGATCAACGTGATCAGCGGCCCCAACGAGTGCGGCAAGTCGTCGGTCGTCCGTGCGCTGCGCGCCGCGCTCTTTCAGCGGCACGGAACAGGGCACTCCTCGGTCCGCGCGCTGCAACCCTACAACAGCAAGCTCTCGCCGTACGTCGAGGTGGAGTTCGAGGTCGACGGGGTCGAGTACCTGCTCGAGAAGCGCTTCCTCAAGAAGGGCATGGCCCGCGTCCGCGCCAGGGACGGCTCCGTCGACCTCCACGGCGACGACGCCGACACGTGGCTCTTCGCGAGGCTCGACGCGCGTGAGCCCGCGAAGAAGGGGGTCAACCCCGACGACATGGGCGTGTGGGGACTGCTCTGGGTGAACCAGGACGCCTTCGCGACCCAGGAACCCTCCGAGGCGATGGGGGACCACGTGCGGGGCTCGCTCTCGCGCACCATCGGGAGCCTCGTCGGCAACGTGATGGGGGGCGAGTACGGCGTCGCCCTCAAGCGCGCCATCGAGGAGGAGCACGACAAGTACTGGACGGCGAAGCAGCAGGGGGCGACCGAGAAGCTCCTGGCCGAGCGGCGGCGCGTCGAGGCGCTCGCGGAGACGGTCAAGCAGCTCCACGACAAGGAGACGGAGACGGTCCGCCTCGCAGACCAACTGCGCGAGCGGGAGCAGGACCTCGAGGCGCTCGAGGCCGAGGCGGCCGAGATCGCGCAGCTGCTCCGCGCGTGCGAAGACGCGGTGCGCGTGGGCGACGCGCTCGAGCGGAGCCGCGACGAGGCTGCCGATGCGCTCCGCGCCGGAGAGGAGTCGCTCAAACACGCGGCGAAGCAGCACGCCGACCGCGCCGCGCGCCGCGCCGAGCTCGCCGAGGCGGAACAGCTCGCGCGCACGCGCGACGAGGTGGTCGAGCGGCTCCGCGCCGAACACCAGCGTCACCAGTCCGCGTGGCAGGCGGCCTCGGAGGCCGCCGCGTCGATCCGACGCGACGTCGACGCGCTCCGCGACGCCGTCGAAGGGCATCGGCGCGCCCTGGAGCGTGTTCGAGCCCGTGAGGACCTGCGGCAGCTCGAAGGACGCCTCGCCGAGGCGCGCCGCCTCGATGGCGCGATCCGCGAGGCTCGGGAGGCCCTGCGGGCGCTCCCCGACGCCGACGCGTTGCGGGCGCTCGCCGGACTCGAAGCGCGCCGCGCGCAGCATGGGGACCACGTCGCGCGCCACGCGACGCAACTCCGGGTGACGCGGCCCGGGGCGGAGACCGAGCAGACTCCCGTCCCGACGCGCCGTGCGGTGTCGCTCGCGGCGCTCGGCGCGCTCACCATCGACCCACCGCGCGAGGGCTTCCTGAAGGCCCGCGACGCGTGGCGCGCCACACGGACGCGGCTCCTCGCGCGCCTCGAAGCGCTGCGCGTCGAGAGCGTCGCCGGGGCTCGCTCCCTCGCCGAGGAGCATCGGCGCCTGTCTGCGGAAATCGGAGCGCGGCGAGCGAAGCTCGACGGCCTCGCGCCCCAGGGCTTCGCGGTGCTCGCGCGGGAGTGCGAACGCCACGAGCGGAGCGCCTCCGAGCTCGAGGCCACGCGCGATGAAGCCGCGCGCCTCCGTGACCGCCTCGCAGGGATCGACGCCGAACTCGTGGCGTCACCTCTGGGGGAGGGGAGCTTCGACGAGCTCGTCGCGCTCGATGCGAAGGTTCAGTCGATGCTCGCGCTCGAAGCCTCGGCGGCGGTGAGGGTCTCGGTCTGCCCGCTCGCCGCCGTGCGCGTGCAGCTCGGGGCGCGGGAGCCGACACGGTTCCTCACGCCGGGCAACGACGTGCGGCGCCCCGTCGCCGCGCCGATGACCCTCGTGATCGACGACAAGATCCAGATCGAGATCGATCCGGGCGGGGCGGCCACGCTTACAGCCGAAGCCCTGGACGCGGCGCAGCGGGCGCTCGCGGCGAAGCTCGCGGCCTTCAGCGTCGCGACGGTCGACGAGGCGCGCGCCCTGAGCCGCGCCCGCGCGGCGCTCGTGGCCGATCGTGCTCACGCCGAGCAGGCGCTGCATGCCCTCGCCCCGCACGGAGTCGATGCGCTGTCCGAGAAGCTCGCGCGCGTGGAGCGTACGGCGGACGACATGCGCCGCAAGCGGGACGAGGCGTCCGCCCTCGGCGCCGAGGTCGCGGAGCTCGAGGCGCGCCTCGCGAGCATTTCGGTGCGACCCGAGGCGTTCGCCGAACTCGACGCCCTCGACCGTCAATGCCTCGCCGAAGAGCAGGCGGTGCGCCGCCTCGCGGGGCGCGTCGTCGCGGCCGAGGGGGCCGTCGCGCCGGCGCTCGAAGGGCGGGAGGAGCTGGTCGAGCCGCTCGACCTCACGATCCAGGGGGTGCGCGTCGAGGTCGCGCCCGGCGAGGTGCCGCACGACGTGGAACTGCCGGTCCTCGAGCGGGAGCTCGCGACGAAGCTGAAGTCGTTCGCCGTGGCCAACCTCGACGAGGCCCGGCGGGCGCACCACGAGTGGCTGACCCTCTCGACTCGCCTCGAGTCCGACCGGCAGAGCCTCGCGCAGCTCGCCCCCGACGGGATCGCGGTCCTCGACGCGGACGCGGCGCGCACGCGAGCCCGCGTCGGGCCCTCGGACGACGTCGAGGAGCCCCGCGCCTCGCTCGAGGTCGCGCTCGACGTGGCGCAGCGGCGCCTGGAGGCGCGGCGGCTGGAACTCATCACGGCGGAGGCCCTCGCCGAGAGCCTGCGCGGCGAGGCGGAGAGGGCGCGCGACGCATTCGCCCAGGCCGACCGCGCGCGGATCGAGCAGCAGGTGCGCCGCAACACGCTCGCCGAGCAGCTCCGCGTGGAGGAGGCGGTCGCGTCCGACGGCGCGCTCCGCGAGGCCGGCGAGGGCGCGCGCGCCGAGGTCGAGCGGCTCCGCGCACGCCACGAGGAGGCGGCGCGCGCGTGCGACGCGGCGCTCCCCGAGGTTCGCCGCGCGGACCGCGACCGGGAACGCGCGAGCCTCGCCGACGTGACGAGGCGGGTGCAGGCGCTGCGGGAGTCGCACGCGCACGAGAAGGGCACGCTCGACGGGCGGCTCGGCGAGGGGTACTTCGACAAGCGCGCCGAGGCCGAGGCCGCACTCGCCGCCGCGCAGGCGGACCTGGCGCGCGTCGAGCGCGAGGCGAAGGCCGTGAGGCTGCTGCGCGAGACGGCCTCGAAGGCCTACGACGAGGCGCAGCAGACGCTCATGGGGCCCGTCTACCGCGAAGCGATGCCGCTCCTGCAGATCATCCGTCCGGGCACGTCGTTCCGGATGAACCGCGACACGCTCCAGCTCGAGCAGGTGCTCCGCCACGGCGTCGAGGAGGAGTTCGGGCACCTCTCCGGCGGCGCGCGCGAGCAGCTCGCGGTGGTGGTGCGCATCGCGCTCGCGAAGGTCTTCGCGCAGCAGCAGCGGGCGCTGCCGCTCATCCTCGACGACATCCTCGGGTGGACCGACGACCGCCGCCTGCGCGCGATGCTCAACGTGCTCGAGCGCACCGCGCAGGACCTCCAGGTGATCCTGCTCACCTGCCACCCAGGGCGGTTCCGCGGGCTCTCGGGCGCGCGCACGATCGCCCTCGACGAGCTCAAGGCGGCCCCATGACGGAGGTCGGTCTCGGCGCGCGGGGCGTCTTCGTCGAATGGACCGGGGGCGGCTTCGCCTACCGCCACAACCCCAAGCCCTCGGCTGCATCGGGCCCGTGGCGCGATGTCGTGTCGCGGTACGGTCCGATCGACCCGGAACAGGTCGCGCCGCTGATCGACGCCGCGACGCGCAGCCGGGGGATGCACGGGGTGTTCGGCGCGCTCGCGGGGCTGGGCGTTGCGGGCCTCGCCCTGCTCGGCGTCGAGAGCGTACTGCCCGCCATGGCGGCCGGCGGCATCGCGGCGGCCACGGCGAGCTTCCTCACGCGTCGCAGGTCGTTCGCGCTCGCCTACGACTCCGACGACGTGGGGCAACGAGCCTTTCTCCACCAGCTCGGGGTCGCCGCCTCGGCGCTCCGCACGACCGCAACGCTAGGAACGCTCCGCACCTCGCCCGGTGTCGCGACGCCGGCGCCCCCGACGGCGGTCGTCGTCACGAGCACGGACGACTGTCCGCTCCCTTTCACGCTCAACCTGTCCGCTCCGTGCTGGCAGGTGCAGGGCACTGCGCTGGTCTTCCTGCCCGACCGCCTCTCGTTGGTCACGGGCGGGAAGACGGCGCTCGTCGGATACGACCGGTTGCACCTCGCGCACGACGTCGAAGAGGTTCTCGAAGGCGGCGCGGTGCCGAGCGACGCAACCGTGCTCGGAACGCAGTGGCGCTACACGACCCGAGCGGGCGGCCCGGACCGGCGCTACCGCGACAACCCGGCCCTCCACCTCGTTCGCTACGGGCGGCTTCACCTCCAGGTCGGCGGCGCGTTTGCGTTGACGGTGCGAACCAGCCGACTCGCGGCTGCCGCCGAGGTGTGCGCCGCGCTCCAGTACGTCGTGCAGACGCACCCCAGCATTCGCAACGTGAGGGCGTCCCACCCTCCGTCTCTGCCCCCCGCGATTGCCTCGGCCGGAGCGCTCTCGTTCCAGCCGCCGCAAACGCCCATCCTCGCCTCCCCGCAGCCACCGCCCTGGCAGTCCTTGTCCTCTGCCCCGCCACAACCGTCACCGCCACCGGCTCCGCCGCGACCTTCGCCGTCATCGGCTGCACCTGACATCCAGGCGACGGCGCCTTCGTCACCGGCTCCTGCGGTGCCATTGCGATCGCAAGTCTCGACGTTGGCGATGCCCACCACAGCTCCGGCGCTCACGCCCCCCATCGTGCCGCCTGCTCCGCCAGCGCGCTCTGCGCCGCTTGCCCAAGTCGCGCCGCAACAGGTGACGCAGGCGACGTTCGCAGCAGAGCGGGCGCCGTCGAGCGCGTCGTTCCAGACGCTCCTCGAGTTCCCGGTCGACGTCCGGCACCGCCCGGACGTGATCGACTTCGCGGCCGTCGACGAGGAGCCGCCGGTGGTGGCGCCACCGGTGAGCGCGCCGACCTTCGCGCTGCCACCCCCCGCACCCTCGGTTCGCGTGCAGGAACGCGCGCGGTGGATCTCGCCGAGGGAGAGCGTCGAAGTCCACGGCCGCACGATCCGCGGCGGGCTCGTCTACGTCGGCGAGCACCTCGCCGGGCGGAACGGCCAGTCGGAGCCTTCGCTTCTCCGTCGCTCACTGCCAATCACGCAGCCGCTCGATTGGGAGGGAGCATCGATCGGCTACTGGCCCTCCTATGCGACGCTGGACCGCGAGCAGCGCGCCACCTACCTCGAGTGGCTCTCGCGCGGGCGGCGAGACCCCCGCGTGGGGATCGGCTACGTCTTCATCTTCTTCTACGGCCTCGAGCGCCGCGCCTTCGCGGACCCCGACCGCACGGACGAGGACCTCGTGCTCCTCCGCGAGGAGGTCGTCGCGCTGCGCGAGGTCTACGGTCACAACCGCTCCTTCGCGGGGTATTCGTCGTCGTTCCTCGACGCGATCGACCTGCGGGCGTGCGTCGCGCGGCGCACCCAGCCCGCCCCCGTCGAGTTCGTCGGCGAAGAGCTCCCGTTGTGGCTGCGTGTCGAGCTCTCTCGCCGCGCCCACGAGGCCGTCCCCCTCGATGCTGCGTGGGCGATCGCGTGGCACGACGCCGCCCGCCCGAAGGCGTCGCCGACCGCGCGAGCGCGGTGCGACGTCGAGGTCCGAGCGCTCTTCGAAACGCTCTACCGCGAGCGCTTCGGCGCGGGTCTCGTCCCCGCGCGGGGACGAGCTCGGCTCAAGGGCGAGTACCTTCCCGCGAGCAACGCGCTCGAGCGCCCCATCACGCTCACGGTCGACGGGCTCACCGACGTGACTCGCGGCGCCGCAGCCGGACGCAACCTGGACGCGATCGGCGAGACGCTCCAGCGCTGCGTCGACGAGCTCGACGCCTACAGCCGCTGGCTCGGGCGGAACCCCGAGGGGCGGGGGAGCGTTGCCGCGCTCGCGCACCTGCCCCCGTCCCTCGTCGCCGCCGGGCACGGCGACGCGCGGGGTGAGCTGATTCGTGAGCTCGAAGGATTGCTCGGCGAGCGGCCGCGTGTAGTGCTGCGGGGGCGCGACCTGATCGAGCGCCTTCAGGTCTCGAAGGGCGCGAAGCTCGGCAAGGCCGAGGCGATGACCGCGATTCAGCTCCTCGAGCGGCTCGGGTTCGGGGTCGAGCCCGACCTTCGGTTCCGCGGCCCGGCGCTGACCCACGACGGCAACGTGGTGCTCTTCCGCCTGCCTCCCTCCTCGCCGTCGGCGCCCGGCCCTGCGTACGAGGCCGCGACGCTCTTCGCCCAGCTCGCCGCGGTGATGGCGACCGCGGACGGGTCCATCGGGGAGGACGAGCGGCGGCACGCGGAGGTGCACATCGAACAGGCCCTGGGGCTCGAGGAGGGCGAGCGCGCGCGCATCGCAGCGCACCTCGACCTGCTCCTCCTCGCGCCGCCCGCCGCGGCGTCGATCAAGAAGCGCCTCGCCAACGTGCCCGAGAACGCGCGGCAGTCGCTGGCGGCCTTCCTCGTCGGCGTTGCGGGGGCCGATGGTCACATCGCGCCCGCCGAGATCAAGCTATTGCAGAAGCTCTACCCGTTGCTGGGCTTCGCTGAAGATCTCGTTTTCAAGCACCTCCATGCGATGGCGGCGGCCGAACCCTCGACCCCGAGGCCGCAAGGCGGAGGGAGGCGCTCGTCGTCGCCTCCCGCGCCTCGCACGGCCGCGCAACGCGGCGGGGTCGAGCTCGACATGGCGAGGGTCCAGGCGACGCTCGCGCAGACCAACGCAGTGACGGCGCTGCTCGGCTCGATCTTCGCCGAGCCCGGCGCGGCCGAGACGCCCTCGCCCCAAGCCCCGCCTACGTCGCAGCGCTCCGTCGCGGGCCTCGACGCTGCGCACTCGGGGCTGCTCCTCGTCCTGGCGCGCGCCCCCTCGTGGACGCGCGGCGAGCTCGAAGCGGAGGCCGCGCGCTGGGGGCTCATGCCCGACGGAGCCCTCGAGGTGATCAACGAGCGTGCCTTCGACCGGTGCGGTTCGGCCCTCTGCGAGGGCGACGACCCGATCGTGCTCGACGAGCAGATCGCCAAGGAGATGATCGATGCATGACGCCGTGA
>JBDHVF010000398.1:0-7297 GCA_039809605.1 Polyangiales bacterium
GAAGAGCCCGCAGCCCAGCCCGCCGAAGAGCCCGCAGCCCAGCCCGCCGAAGAGCCCGCCGCGCGCACGACCGAGGAGCCCGCCGCGCGCGCGACCGAGGAGCGCCCGTCGACGCCGCACCCGGCCGAGGAGGCCGCGCCCGCGCGCCCGACGCCCCCGCCGCCCGACCTGCTCGACCGCATCTCGCAAGCCTTCACCCTGCACGGCTACATGCGCGTGCGCCCCGAGCTGATGCACAACTTCGCCATCGGCTGGGACAACCCCACGATGCTCGCGGGCCTGCCGCCGACGGCGTACCAGAGCTCGGGCTGGCCCTGGGTGCGCAACCCCGACAACGGCATCGGCGGGCTGTGCTCGACGGCGCCGCCGCCGGGCTCGTCGGCGCGCGTGGCGGGCGACTGTTCGAACGCCTACCAGACGATGGCGAACATGCGCCTTCGCCTGCAGCCCGAGATCCACGTCACCGACTCGATCGCGGTCTACACGCAGGTCGACATCCTCGACAACCTGATCCTCGGCTCGACGCCGCAGGGCTACTACGCGGGGCGCTCGCAGGGCGCGTCGCCGTGGGCGCCGATCACCGCGCTCTCGGAGACGCAGGTGACGCCGTACGAGCGCAACAGCCTCGTGCCGTCGATCACCGTGAGCCGCGCGTGGGCCGAGGTGACCAACGCCACGCTCGGGCAGATCCGCTTCGGGCGCATGCCCTGGCACTGGGGCCTCGGCATTCTTTCGAACCAGGGCAACGGCGTCGACAGCGACTACCAGACGCACGTCGACCGGATCATGTACCAGCTCCGGGTCCGGCCCCTCTCGCTCTTCGCCGCGGTGATGTACGACTTCGCGTCGACGGGGCTCACGAACGCCTCGTACCGCTACGAGCCCGGTCAGGGCCAGCCCGTCGACCTGTCGACCCTCGACGACGTGCACCAGATCGGCCTCGCCGTGGGCCGCCGCGTCGAGGCCACCGAGGCGCGCCAGTCGCTCTCGCGCGGCGACTTCGTGTGGAACGCGGGCTTCTACGGCCTCCTGCGCTGGCAGACCCTGTCGAGCGAGAACGTGTTCTCGACGGGGGCGCTCAACACGGCCGACCCGCGCGCGGGCGGCGACGCGGCGCGCACGAGCATCACGCAGGTGCAGCAGAACTACATCCGCCGCGACGCGCTGGTGTTCACGGGCGACCTGTGGTTTCAGCTCCTGCACAAGAACTTCAGGCTCGAGGCCGAGGCGGCGCTGGTGGTCGGCAACACGTCGATCGGCGCCGAGAGCCTGGCCGACCCGCCGCGCTACGACCTGCGCCAGTTCGGCGGCGCGCTCGAGTTCGAGTACCGCCTGCTCAACAACCGCCTGCAGATCGAGTTCCGCACGGGCTACGCCTCGGGCGACTCGGACGTCGAGGGCCTCAACGCCAGCGCCGGGGGCTTCAACCCCCCCGCGGGCCGCAACACGTCGTCGCTCACGTCGTTCGCGTTCCACCCCGACTACCGCGTCGACCTGATCCTCTGGCGCCAGGTGTTCCGTCAGGTGTCGAGCGCGTACTACTTTCGCCCCGGCGTGATGTACGCCTTCGTCGACCGCCCCGGCGGCGACCGCTTCTACGGCCGCGCGTCGGTGATCTGGTCGCGCGCGAGCGAGTTCGTGCAGACGCGCGGCAACGACGCCAACCTCGGCATCGAGATCGACGCCGAGGTCACGTACATGTCCAACTGGCGCGACCCCACGCTGGGCTCCGTCGCGGCGCCGGGCTTCTTCGCGTCGGTGCAGTACGGCATCCTCTTCCCGATGGCGGGCCTCGGCCCGCGCGCCGACGAGCGCGCCTCGTCGGGCCCCCTCGGGAGCTTCACGTTCAGCAACGCCCAGACGCTCCGCGGCGTGCTCGGCGTGCTGTTTTGATCGTCACCGCACGTAGATCGCGCTCGACCGCGGGCGAAGGGGCACCTCGACGCTCCCGCCGCGCGCCGTCACCGACGGGCCGCCGAGCGCGTCGCGCAGGGTCGTGCCGTCGGCCACGTCGAGCTCCGCGGGCACGCGCACGCTCACCGTTCGCTCGGTCGACCCGCGGTTGAGCGCCACGATCGCCACGTCGGCGCCCGCGCCGCGCGCGTACACGTACCCGTCGCCGTCGGTGTAGAGCGATCGACGCGCGCCGCGCCGCAGCCCCGCGTGCCGCGACCGCAGCGACCCGACGGCCTGCACGTGCGCCAGGAGCCGCCGCTCGCGGTCGTCGAGGTCGGCGCCGAAGCGCATCACGCGGCGGTTGTCGGGGTCGGCCGCGCCGGGCATGCCCACCTCGTCGCCGTAGTAGATCAGCGGCACGCCGCGCTGCGTGAGGGTGAAGGTCCACGCGAGGGCCATGCGCTCGTAGGGCTCGTCGCGGCCCGGCGGCGGCGGCGGCGCGCTGTACGCCTGCTCCTGGGGGTTGCCCTGGATCTGCCCCGCGGCCTCGGACATGAACCGCGTCACGTCGTGGTTGCCGAGGAAGGGCGACATGGGCGCGTCGCCGTACGCGCGCTCGCTCGCCTGCACGGCGTTCTCGAGGTCGCCCATGGTGCCGCCCATCTGCGCGAAGGCGCCGCGGATGGCCCAGAACAGCGGGAAGTCGAACTGGGCGTGCAGCGCGCCGCGGCCCACGTAGCGCCGCACGAGGTCGCGCCCGTCGGCGCCCGTGTACGTCTCGCCCACGGTGTACGCGCGCGCGTTGCCCACGTCGTAGCGGTCGAGCATCGCGCGCAGGTTCGCCGTCGAGAGGAAGTTCATGTGCTTCACCGCGTCGACGCGGAAGCCGTCGGCGTCGGTCTCGGTGAGCCACCACCACGCGTCGCCGAGCATCTGGTCGGCCACCGCCATGTTCGACCAGTTGACGTCGGGCAGGTAGTCGGTGAACCAGCAGTCGACGGCGCGGTCGTCCCACGAGCACATGGGGCCGCCGCACACGCACGACCCGTCGCCGTTGAACCACCCGTCGCGCTGGTGGTCGCGGTAGTACGGGTGCTCGCGGTGGAGCTGGTTGTGCACGAGGTCGTAGAGCACGCGGATGCCGTGCCGGTGCGCCTCGGCGTTGAGCGCGCGCAGCTCGTCGAGCGAGCCCCAGTGCGAGTCGGTCTCGCGGGGCTGGTTCACCCAGTAGCCGTGGTAGCCGGCGTAGTTGCGCCCGTCGCTGCCGCGCCCCGTCGCGTGCGTGTTGCCGTTCACCGGCGAGAGCCACAGGGCCCTGACGCCGAGGCGGTCGAAGTAGCCCTCGCGCAGCGCGGCGGTCACGCCCGCGAAGTCTCCGCCGGCCCAGTCGGCGATGGGCGCGATCGCCCCCACGCGTCCGTCGTTGGTGGGGTCGCCGTTGCGAAAGCGGTCGGTGAAGACGAAGTAGAGCGGGCCGTCGCCCCACTGGTACGCGTCGCGCTCGACCCACATCGGCACGACGAGCTCGTCGGCGCGGCGCCCGCCCGCCGACGACGCGTTCACGCGCAGGGTGTACTTCGTGGGCGAGAGGCCGCGCGCGCGCACGCGCACCTCGCCCGACGCGCGGTCGAAGGTCACGGCCCCCGCTGGGAGCGCGCCGGGGGTCATCGTCACGCGCAGGGTGGCCGGGTCGAGGCCGCGCCGCGCGGCGCCGTCGACGTACCGCACGTCGAGCTCGAGGTCGCCGTCGCCCGTGGCGCTCGCGCGCGCCACGCGCAGCTCCGGGAGCTCGCAGTCGGTCACGGTCACGCGCGAGTTCTCGGTGCCGCCCACGTACTTGCGCGCGACCACGGAGGGGTCGAGCTGCCAGTCGCTCCCGTCGACGACGAACTTGTAGCCGTAGTCGCCGGGCGCCAGGTCGAGCGTGGCGCGAAAGACCCCTCCGCCCGCGTCGGTCATCGGGCTCGCGGTGGGCGAGAAGCCGTTCCACTCGCCCGCGACGGCGACCGAGCGCGCGGGGCGCCCGAGGTTGAAGGTGAAGGTCGTCGCGCAGGCGCGCGCGGCGGGCGCGTCGACCGCCCCGTCGGGTGCGTTCGAGGGCGCGTCGTCGGCGCAGCCCGCGAGGGCCAGGAGCAGGGGGGCGAAGCGAAGCGCGCGCATCGCGCGGGACTCCATCGCGCCGCGCGCGCACGGTCAAGGCCGGCGCTACCGGCCTGGAGGGAGCGCGGGCGCGACGAGGGCCTCGAGCTGCTGCTCGGAGAGCACGGCCTCGATGCGCCGCACGATGACGCCCGCGCGGTTGATGAAGAAGAGCGTGGGCACGCGCTCGATGGGCCCCAGGGCGCTCTCGCCCGCGCGCACGTCGTCGCTGGCGAGGCAGAGGGTGGTGCGCTCGAGGGCGGCCACGTCGCGGTAGGCGTCGAGCACGGTGCGCAGCGTGGCGCGGCTGCCGGTGTCGCCCGCGATGGCGACGGCGGCGAGGGCGTCGGGGTGCCTGCGCGCGACGCGCTCGACGTTGCGCACCATCGCCTGGCTCGCGAGGTTGTCGGTGGTGAACGCGAGCACGAGCACGGCCAGGCCGCGGTGGTCGGCGAGGTCGACGTGCTGGCCCGCGGCGGTCTCGAGCACGAGGCGCACGGGCTCCTGCGGCGGCGGCGTGAGGTCTTCGACGGGCGCGCTCACGGGCGTCACCCGCACCGTGCGCGCGCAGCCGGCGCAGAGCGCGAGGAGCGCCGCGAGCGCGCTACTCCTTCTCGCCGGCGCCCGTGAAGCGGTCTTCGTCATCGCGGAACAGCACGTTGAACGTCGTGAGGGTGCCGTAGCATCCCGTGATGTACTGCTGGAGGGTGACCTTCTCGTCGTCGGTGAGCTTCGAGCTGTTGACCTTCTGCTCGAGCACCCGGAGCTTGTCGCGCAGCATCACGATCTTGTGAAAGAAGGCCTCGATGGGGACCTTCTTGTCTTGCAGGCCCTGCTTGCCCGAGCGGAGGATGAGCTCCCCGCCGCGGTAGCGGTCGGCGATGGGGGCGTCGCCGAGCGCGAGCTCGTCTTGAAGCACCTCTCGGAGCACCTTGCGGAACGTGGCTTCGTCCATGTCGACCTCGATCTCGATGGGGGCGCGGGGCGGGGCCGCGGGGGGCGCGGCCTTCACGGCGGCGCGTCGCGACGACGCCGCGGCCTTCGAACGCGCCACGAGCGCGCCGCGCGGGACGTACTCGGCGCACGTGGACGTCTCGGGCCGCACGGGCGGGTACTGCCCGCTGGTGCAGTCGCCCACGGTCACGCCCTTCGCCGGGTCGTGCCGTACGGATTGGAAGTACGCGCACGTTCCGCAGCGGCCCGCGAGCGGTTCGTCGGTCACGGCCCGTGAAGGTAGTGCGACCGCGGCCCCCGCGTCGAGGGGGAGCGCGCGCTCACCGCGGGTCGATGCCCGCGTCGCGGCGGAACTCCAGGCACTGCCAGCTCCCGCGCTCGAACTCCCGGCAGGTCGTGCCGCGGAGGTCGTAGATGCGGCACGCGTTGGGGGAGCCGTCGGTGCCCAGGTGCACGCACGCGCCGTCGGGGCGCGTGGCGAAGGCCGCGAGGCCGAAGTGCCCCTCTTGCACGGCCTCGGCGACGTCATCGCGGCCCGCGCGGCGCCAGCGCACCAGGTCTTCGTCGGGGATGAGAATGCGGCCGTCGTGGCCCGTGCGGCAGCACGCGCCGCACGCGAGGCAGTCGAGGGGTTCGTCGCGCACGAGGCCCGTAGCGTGAACGACGCCGCGCCCCGCGGTCAACGCGCGACATCGTTCACTCCAGACCCGCGTTGCGCGTAGAGTGCGTCCCATGCAAGACGACGAATCCTTCATCGAGTCCGCGGACGTCCTCTTCGCGCTCGCGACGAGCGGGCCACCCGCGGCGCGGGCGTGGGCGTTGCGGCAGCTCATCGAGGTCTCGCTCTCCGACGCTTCGAAGGCGAGCCTCGCGAACCTCACCCACGAGGACGACGACGTGCGGGAGATGGCGCTGACCGCCGCGGCGCCGGAGGACCTCGAAGGCCCGTCGCTCGAGGCCGTGCGCGCGCTCGCGCTCGACGCGAGCCCGGCGCGCCACGAGCTCGCCGACGCCGCGGGGGCGCTGCTCGTGCGGCGCGGCGACGAGGGCTTCACGGCCGACGCGCTGGCGCGGCTGGTGAAGGGCGAGCGCGTCGGCCCCGAGACGGTCGCCGCGCTCGGGCGAGAGATCCCCGATCGCGCGCGCGGGGCCTTCCGCGAGGGCCTCGCGGAGCGCGCCGCCACCGACGACGAGACCGTCGCGTTCGGCCGCGTCGCCACGCCCGACGACCTGCCGTGGTTCTTCGCCGAGGGCGTCGACGCCCACGCGCGCTCGCGGCGACGTCTGGAGGTGGCGAAGCGCGCGTGGGTCGCGGACGTCGCGATCGAAGACCCGTCGAGCCGCGAGTGGGCGCGCCGCCTCGACGGGCTGCGCGCGCTCGACGACGACACGTGGGAGCACCCCGACGCCGCGCACCAGACGCTCCGCCGCGCCGCGCGCGCGTACCTCTCGCCCGACGCGTGGCGGAGGCACCTCTCGGCCTTTCGCTCGCACCAGTGGTGGCACGTGATCGAGGCGGCGGCGCTCGTGTGGGGGCGGCTCACGCCCGGCCCGTCGTCGCCCCTGTCGCCCTGGTTCGAGCCCGCCGCGAGGGCCGTCGCGCAGGTGCGCGCGCCCGACGTCTCCGACGCCCGCCTCGCGCTCGCGCTGGCCCTCGGCGCCGTGCGCCGCGCGTTGATGGGCGCGCTCGACCCCGCCGCGAGCGACCTCGCCCGCGTCGTGCGCTGGGCCTGCGAGCAGAACCTCGAGGGCGCGATGCAGCTCCGCGAGAGCGTGACCGCGCGGTGGGAGGCGCTCGCGCCCGGCGACCCCGCGCGCGCCGCGGTCGAGCGCGTGCTGCGGGCGGAGCTCACCTCGGGGCGCTCGCACGCCCCCTACAACGCCATCCTGTTCGCGACCCACCTGCCCGACGCGGCGCCGGACGTCGAGGCCATCCTCTCGATGCCGGCGCCCGGCGCGCGGGAGTCGAGGTTCATCGCGTCGGCGTTCGTGCCGCACCCGTCGCTCCTGCGCGCGTGCGCGGCGGCGGCGCTGCCCGTCGAGCGCCACCCGCTCGCGCCCACGATGGTGCAGGCGTGCGGGCTCCACGCGAAGCGCTGGGCCTCGCGGCTGCTCGCCGACCACTTCGAAACGCTCGCGCGCGACCCGCGCGCGGCGCTCCTCACGGCGAACGCGCTCAAGCTGATCGGCGACACCCGCGCGCTCGGCGCGGCGGTCGCCGGCGCGCGCGAGGGCGTCGAGGGCGCCGCCGAGGCCGCGCGCTTCCTCGTGGCGCTGTCGGCGGCCCTGGGCGACCGCGCGAACGACG
>JBDHVF010000399.1:0-7286 GCA_039809605.1 Polyangiales bacterium
CCCCCGCGCCCGCGCGCCCGGCGCCCGACGACGACGCGGGCGAGGCGCGCGTGGTGGGCTCCTCGCGCGGCGCGATCGACCGCATCCCCGGCGCGACGACGGTGATCAACGAGCGCGAGATGCAGCGCACGCAGCCGCTCAACGCGGGCGAGGTGCTGCGCCGCGCGCCGGGCGTCTACGTGCGCGACGAGGAGGGCGCGGGCCTGCGCCCCAACATCTCGGTGCGCGGCCTCGACCCCACGCGCAGCCGCCGCGTGCTGATGCTCGAAGACGGCATCCCCATCTCGCTCGCGCCCTACAGCGAGCCCGAGATGTACTACAACCCGCCCGTCGAGCGCATGGGGCGCGTCGAGGTCGTGCGCGGCTCGGGGAGCATCCTCTACGGCCCGCAGACCATCGGCGGCGTGATCAACTACGTGACCCCGTCGGCGCCGCAGCGCGAGGCGTGGTCGTTGCGCACCACCGCGGGCGACCGCGGCCTGTGGATCTGGCAGGGCACCTACGGCAACCGCGTCGACAACGCGGCGTTCATCGTGAGCGCGCTGCGCCGCCAGGGCGACGGCGTGCGCAACATCGGCTTCGAGGTCAACGACTTCTTCGGCAAGTTCTTCTTGCAGCTCGGCCCCCGCAGCGAGCTCATGGTGCGCGCGGGCGTGTACACCGAGGGCTCGGCGTCGACCTACCTCGGGCTCACGCAGTCGATGTTCGACGCCGACCCCAACCAGAACCCCGCCCGCTACGACTTCTTCGACCTGCACCGCTACAGCCTCGGGCTCGTGCACACCTGGCGCGCCACGCCCCACGTCGAGCTCCGCACCCTCGTCTACGGCTACACCACGCAGCGCGACTGGGACCGCCAGCGCTACGACCGCACCCCCACGCCGGGCCTCCTCTACGAGCGCATCGTGGGCGACCAGCAGACCCCCGGCGGGGCGGTGTACATGCGCGACGACTCCCTCTCGAACGACCGCGGGTACCAGGTCTACGGCGTCGAGCCGAGGCTCCGCGCGCGCTTCTCGTTCGGCTCGGTGCGCAACGAGCTCGACGCGGGCGCCCGCGTGCTCGGCGAGCGCGCGCAGCTCAGCGTGCTCCTCGGCCGCGGCGCGACGTCACGCGCCGGCGACCTCTCGAACGAAGACGTGCGCTCGGGCGTGGCCGTCGCGGGCTACGTGCAGAACCGCTTCGTCTTCTTCGACCGCCTGCACGTCGTGCCCGGCCTGCGCGTCGAGTACTACAACTTCGAGCGCACCGTGCGCCGCGACGCGGGCGTGGACGTCTACCACCACGGCGCGGGCTCGAACCTCGCGTTCATCCCCGGCGTGAGCGTGAGCTGGGTGCGCCCGCGCGCCACCCTCTTCGCCGGCGCGCACGTGGGCTACGCGCCGCCGCGCATCGCCGCGGCCATCACCGCCGCGGGCGTCGACCGCGACCTCGACGCCGAGCGCAGCTACAACTACGAGGTCGGCGCGCGCGTGCAGCCCTGGTCGTGGCTGCGCGCCGAGGCCACGGGCTTTCTCCTCGACTTTCAGAACGAGATCATCAACGTCAGCGGGCAGGAGAGCGAGTTCGTCAACGGCGGCGCGTCGCGGCACATGGGCGTCGAGGCCGCCGTCAGCGCCGACCTCGGCCGCGCCCTCGGCCGCGCGTGGAGCCTGAGCCTCGGCGCGCGCTACACCTTCGTCGACGCCCGCCTCGTGCGCGACGGCGGCCCCGAGGCCGCGCTCGACGGGCGCTACGTGCCCTACGCCGTGCCCCACACGCTCGTGACGAGCCTCGCGTTCGAGCACCCGTGGGGCATCAGCGCGCAGGCCACGTGGACGGTCGTCTCGCGCCACTACACCGACCGAGAGAACACCGAGGTCGGCAGCGCCGACGGCCTCTACGGCCCCATCCCCGCGTACCAGACCGTCGACCTCGCCGCGCGCTACACCCACCGGCGCACGGGCCTCGGCGTGGCCGTCGCGGTGAAGAACGTCCAGGGCTACGTCACCGACGCCCAGGGCCGGCCCAACGTGTACATCGCCTCGCGCTCGCCCGAGGGCATCTTCCCCGGCGGCTTCGGACAGACCATGGTCACGCTCCGCTGGGACCACTGACGTCGTTCGCGGGTAGCATGGCGGCCATGTTCGAGTCGGCCAACCTCGATCACGCCGTCGACAAGAAGGTCTACCGCCGCGAGGAGCCCGCGCTGCGCGAGGCCCTGCTCAACGCGCAGTTCGACCTCGCGCAGCAGAAGCGCTTCCCCGTGCTCGTGGTGATCGCCGGGGTCGAGGGCGCGGGCAAGAGCGAGACGGTCAACCTCCTCAGCGAGTGGATGGACCCGCGCCACCTGCACGTGCACGCCTTCCCCGACGGCTCCGACGAGGAGCGCGAGCGGCCGTACATGTGGCGCTACTGGCGCGCGCTGCCGCCCAAGGGCAAGGTCGGCATCCTCTTCGGGGCGTGGCACTCGCAGCCCATCCTCCAGCGTGTGCTCGGGCGCACGAGCGACGCCGAGCTCGACCAGCGCATCGCCGAGATCCTGCGCTTCGAGCGCATGCTCAGCGACGAGGGCACGCTCATCCTCAAGCTCTGGTTTCACCTCACCGAGAAGCAGCAACGCAAGCGCATGCGCGAGCTCGCGAAGGACCCGCGCACCGCCTGGCGCGTGACCGACCGCGAGCGGCGCTACCTCAAGCTCTACGACCGCTTCGCCGAGGTCTCCGAGCGCTTCGTGCGCGCCACGAGCACCGGCGAGGCCCCGTGGCTCGTCGTCGCCGGCGAGGACCCGCGCTACCGCAACCTCACGGTGGGCCGCACGCTCCTCGCGGCGATGCGCGAGCGCCTCGACGAGAAGCCCGCGAAGCGCCTGCCCGACCGCACGCCGCCGCTCCTGCCCCCGGTCGACAAGGTCACCGTCCTCCACTCGCTGCGCCTCGACCAGCCCATGCGCGAGTCGGAGTACGACCGCGAGCTCGACCGCTGGCAGGGGCGCCTCGCGCTCCTCTCGCGCGACAAGAAGTTCTCTCGCACCAGCGTCGTCGCCGTCTTCGAAGGCAACGACGCCGCGGGCAAGGGGGGCGCGATCCGCAGGGTCACCGCCGCCCTCGACGCGCGGCTCTATCACGGCATCCCCGTGGCCGAGCCCACCGAGGAGGAGCGCGCCCAGCCCTACCTCTGGCGCTTCTGGCGCCACATCCCGCGCCGCGGCCGCTTCGCGATCTTCGACCGGTCGTGGTACGGCCGCGTGCTCGTCGAGCGCGTCGACGGCATCGCCGCCGAGGCCGACTGGATGCGCGCCTACAGCGAGATCAACGACTTCGAGAAGGAGCTCGTCGACCACGGCATCGTGGTGGTGAAGTTCTGGCTCGCCATCGACAAAGACGAGCAGCTCGAGCGCTTCAAGGCCCGCGAGCACACGCCCTTCAAGCGCTTCAAGATCACCAGGGACGACTGGCGCAACCGCGAGAAGTGGGACGACTACGAGCGCGCCGTCAACGACATGGTCGACCGCACCAGCACGGCCAACGCGCCGTGGACGCTCGTCGAGGCGAACAACAAGTACTTCGCGCGGGTGAAGGTGCTCAAGACGCTGGTGAAGGCCGTCGAGGCGCGGCTCGAGGCGCTGTGACTACGGACCCATCTCGGCGTACTCGTCGGCGGTGATCGACGACGCGGTCATGAACGTGCCGAGCGTGCCGGGGCGACGGTAGACGCTGCCGCAGCCGCCCTGCGCGGTGCCCGGAACCACCCGGCACACGTAGCCCGACGGGCACATCTCGGGGCCCTGGCACTGGTAGGCGAGCTCCATGGGCACGGCGTAGACCTTGTCGTCGACGAAGTCGGTCTCGGCCACCGAGCGCACGCCCGCCATGCCGAGCGCCTCGACCTCGATGCGCAGGCGGTCTTCGGTGCGCCGCTCGTCGACGATGCCCAGCTTGAACTCGCTCGCGGTCGAGAGGGGGATGGTGGTGAGGCCCGCGTTGCTGGTGGTCGAGCAGCTCTCGCCGCCGAGCGCGAAGGTGCGCTGCCAGGTGTACGCGGTGCTGCCCGCGCCGCGCGAGAGGCGCACGGTCACCCGGTCGATCGTGGGGCAGGCGATGTTCGTCGTGAGGATGAGCATCACCTCGCGGCGCGACCGCACGCAGCCCGCGGGCGCGAGCGCGACGAGGGCGGCACACAGGGCGAGCGGCGCACGCAGCGGGGGAGAGGTCTTCACGGCAGCGGCGCGATGATAGGTAAGTCCGGGCGCTAGCGGAAGATGCCGCGGCGCTCCTTCAAGCCGCGGTTCACCATGCTCTGCACGGTCGAGCGCACGACCCAGACCTTCTCTTCGATGACCGCGTCGTCGTCGTCGGGGTCGCCGGTGAAGTGCATCGGCTCGCCGAACCAGAGGTGGTAGCGCACCGGCAGCGGGAGGAACCCCCCCGGCACGAGGAGCTGCGGGATCACCGGGAAGGCCGGCGACCCGGTGAGCCGCGCGAGGCCCGTGAGGTTGGCGACGGAGATGTACTGCTCCTCGGCGCCCACGACGGCCACGGGCACGACGGGCGCGCGCGTGGCGAGCGCGAGGCGCATGAACCCGGTGCCGAACTCGGTGAGCCGGTAGCGCTCGGAGAAGGGCTTCGAGATGCCGCGCGACCCCTCGGGGAAGACCAGGATGGCCTCCTCGCGCTCGAGCAGCCGCTGGCAGTTCTCGGGCACGCCCACGATCTGCCCCACGCGCGCGAAGAACTGCGAGACGAAGGGCAGCGTGGCGCTCCAGCGCTCGACCATGCTCCGCACGAAGCGCGGGGGATTGCGGTCGAGCAGCAGCGCGAGCGCGATGGCGAGGCCGTCGAGGGGCACCTGGCCCGAGTGGTTCGAGATGAGCAGCACGCGCCCGTCGGGCACGTTCTCGATGCCGTGCACCTCGGCGCGGAACCAGTCGCGGTAGAGCATCCGCGCGACGATGAGCGCGTAGCGCGCCACCTGCGGGTCGAAGCCGAAGGGGTCGACGCCGCTCTCGCTCTCGCCCACCGACACGCTGCGCAGCCGCGCGAGCACGTCGTCTCCGAGGGCCCGGTCGACCTTGCGATCGATGCGCTCGGCGAGGGCCGCGCGCGCCCGCGCGAGGCGCTTCATCACCGCCGCCGCGCGGCTCGGCCCCGGCGGGGCCGCGTCTGCCGTCGTGATCATCATCGGGCCGGGAGCATACAGCGGCGCGCGCGCCGAGGGACTACCCTCCGCCGCCGGGCCCGAGCAGCCCTCCGCCGCCCGAGGGCCCCGCGTTCACGCCCTTGCGCAGCACGATGTTGCGCCCCGCCTCGCGGCCGTGCGCGTGCGCGTCGGTGCCCGCGCTGCCCGCGCGGTGGATGGTGCGGATGCGCGGGTGGCGCTTGCGGTAGAACCCGTGGAGCGCCGGGTCGCCCACCCACACGAGGCCCTTCTCTTTGTTGTTGGCGCGCTCGGCGTTGAGCTTCTCGAAGAAGCCCGCCATCACGCCCGCGCGGTAGGCGCGCCGGTCGCGGTCGCCCACGATGCGGAACTTCCTCTTGTGCTGCGTCCACAGGGCCTCGGCGGTGTGGTGCAGAAACGAGTGGACGTACTCGGCCATCTCGAGGTTCTCGGGCGTGCCGCAGACCTCGAGCACGGTGCCCGCGCGCCCCTCGCGCACGCGCCACACGGGCACCCAGATCGTCTCGACGAAGAAGTGGTCGGCCAGGATGAGCGCGAGCATGCGCTGCGACTCGTCGACGCGGCCCGTCGGCGCGCCCAGGTGCCGGTAGCCGTAGCCCTTCACCGCGCGCTTCGAGACGGCGTCGAGGTTGTACTTGAGCATCAGGCGCTGCGCGGCGTTCATGGCCGCCTGCGCCTCGTGCTCGTCGGGGCTCTCGGCGAGCGCCAGGAGCTTTCGGATGCGGTCGAGCACGACGCCCTCCTCGTCGGAGCGCTCCCTCGCGGCCTCGGGCACGCCCGCGGCGCGCGCGTCGAACCCGCGCTCGTCGCACACCATGCGAAACGCGGGGCCGTGCGCGGTCTCGTCGTGGCGCCCGAGCACCTCGTCGACGTACTGGTGGGCCATCTCGTGCTTGAGCACCTCGACGACGACGCCCCAGGGGTGGTCGACGAGCGTCGCGCGCGCGAACTCGATGTGCCTCGGCGCGCGCACCCACCGGGCCATCTGCGAGCGGCCCTCGACGAGCCCGAACGAGGGCCTGCGCAGCGCGCCGCGAAAGTAGTTCCAGTTGCAGTGCTCCCACTCCTGCGCGAGCGCGCGGAGGGCGGCTGTTTCGAGGTCGTGCGAGAGCTTGTCGTGCGCGTCGGTCATCGTGAGGCCACGGCTATGCAACGCCGTGACGCGCCGCGCAAGTGCGAGGCTACGGCGCCGCGGTCTCGGGCTCCGCGCGCTCGAACACGAAGGGGTAGGTCACCGTCACGCTGGCGCCCTCGGGCGGCGGGAACACCCATCGCCGCACGGCCTCTGCGACGGCGAACCCGAGCTCGGCGTCGCCCGTGGTGTTCTCGGTGACGGAGGCCGAGAGCACCGCGCCCGTGGAGCCGATGACGAAGCGAACCACCACGCGCCCCGCGCGGTTCGGGTCGCCGCGCAGCGAGCGCTCGAAGGCCGCGCGCACCTGCGCGAGGTTGCGCGTCACCACGTGGCGAATGAGCACCGGGCTCGACGCGCCCATCACCTCGGGCGCCGACGCGCGGATCGCCGGCCCCATCGCCACGGTGCCCGAGAGCGAGCGCTCCATCACGGCGCCGCTCCCCACGCCCGACGAGGCGACCAGGCCGTACGAGACCCCCGCGCGGCCGCTCCCGAGGCCGATCGCGCCCGCGAAGCCCCCGCCGCCCCAGCCCGTGCCCGCGGTGCCGAGGCCGCCGTAGCCGTAGGCGCTGCCTTCGAATTCGTTCGCGCCGGGCACGCTCCCTCGCGACGCGACGAGCGCGCTCCCCTCGTCGACGGCCACGAACGAGGTGTAGTCGGTCACGAGCCCGAAGCGCAGGCCGAGCGCGGTCACCTCGTCGCGCAGCGCGGGAACCTCTCCGAGCAGCATCGCGCGCGACAGATCATGGATGCGCGCCCTCGCCCACACCGACGGCAGCGCCTCGTGGTCCTGCGCGCGGTCGGGCAGTCGCACGCGCATCGTCTGAGACCAGGGCCGTCCCCGAATGCGCCCGGTCACGCGCACCTGCGCCTCGCCGCCGCGCGCGTAGCGCCCTTCGAGCTGCACCGGGTGGTCGGCGAACACGTCGGGGATCGCGCGCGGGTACACGTCGCTCACCGCGAGCCCGCCCCAGTCGATCGCCACGTCGGTCAC
>JBDHVF010000400.1:0-7269 GCA_039809605.1 Polyangiales bacterium
GACGCCCGCGCCCGCGCCGCAGCCCACGCCGCCGCAGACGCAGCCGACGCCCGCGCCGCAGCCGACGCCCGCGCCGCAGCCCGCGCCTGCGCCGACGCCCGACCCCTGCGCGTCGAACCGCACGTGCTCCGACTGCGAGATGGCGATCGGCTGCGGGTGGTGCCTCAACTCGCACCGGTGCATCTCCGAGGACCGCCGGTCGAGCGCGTCCAACGCGGGGTGCAACTTCGCGAGCAGCTCGCTCCAGTGCCCCTCGGGCGACGCGTCGTGCTCGCACATCACGAGCTGCTCGGAGTGCATGCAGCAGTCGTTCTGCCGGTGGTGCCGCACCTCGGGCCGCTGCGTGGCCTTCGGCGGCGAGGGATACCGCGCGTGCGGCAGCAGCAACGTGCTCACCTGGGCGAGCGAGTGCCAGTAGCCCGCGCCGCGCGGGCGTGCGATACGATCGCGCCGTGAACAACCCCTTCGGCGCGACGGTCAAGCTCAAGGATCACCAGTACACCCTCGAGAGCTTTCGGGTCGAGGTGATCGCCGGCCCCAACGCGGGCGCGTGGTCGACGGCGGTCGAGGGCAGGGCCACCGTGGGCACGGCCGACGACGTCACGCTGCGCCTCACCGACCCCACCGTGAGCCGCTACCACGTGGAGTTCGAAGCCACCCCCGAGGGCGTGGCCGTGCGCGACCTCGGGAGCACCAACGGCGTCTTCGTCGGCGCCGTGGCGCTGCGCGAGGCGCGCGTCGGGGCCACCACCGACCTGCGCGTGGGCCAGTCGGTGCTGCGCCTCGTGATCGACGGCAGCCGCGCGGCCGTGCCCCTCTCGTCGCAGGCCTCGTTCGGGGGGCTGCTCGGCGCGTCGCCCGCGATGCGAAGGGTGTACGCCACGCTCGAGCGCGCGGCGCCCACGACGGTGCCCGTGCTCATCCTCGGCGAGAGCGGCACGGGCAAGGAGGTCGCCGCCCGCGCCGTGCACGCCGCCTCGTCGCGCGCGCACCGGCCGCTCGAGGTGGTCGACTGCGGGGGGCTGCCCCCGACGCTGGTCGAGAGCGAGCTCTTCGGCCACGAGCGCGGGGCCTTCACGGGCGCCACGGGCGAGAAGGAGGGCGCGTTCGAACGGGCCGACGGCGGCACGCTCTTTCTCGACGAGCTCGGCGAGATGCCCCTCGAGGTGCAGCCCAAGTTCCTTCGGGCGCTGGGCGAGGGCGAGGTGCGGCGCGTGGGCGCGCGCAAGGCGCGCAAGGTCGACGTGCGCGTGATCGCCGCGACCAACCGCGACCTGCGCCGCGAGGTCAACGCCGGGCGCTTTCGCGCGGACCTCTACTACCGCCTCGCGGTCATTCAGGTGCGCATGCCGCCGCTGCGCGAGCGCCTCGAAGACCTGCCGCTCATCGTGCCCTCGATGATCGAGCGCATCCGCCGCGAGCGCCGCGTGCCCGGCGCGCCCGACGCCGACCGCGAGCTGCTCGAGCTGCTCGCGCGCCACACGTGGCCCGGCAACGTGCGCGAGCTGCGCAACTTCCTCGAGCAGTACGTGGTGCTCCAGGTGGCGCCTCCCTTCGAGGGCGACGCGGGGGCCGATGCGACGGCGCAGGGCGACGGCGACGCGGCGCTGCTCGCGGGCCTCGACGCGCTGCCGCTGCGCGCGGCGAAGGCCGAGCTCACCGAGCGCTTCGAGCGCCGCTACCTCGCGCGGCTGCTGGCCGAGACGGGCGGCAACGTCGCCGAGGCCGCGCGGCGCGCGGGCGTCGACCGGGGCACGGTGTTCCGCACGATCCGCCGCACGGGCATGCGCGACGGCGAGGGGTGAGCTACGGCCCCACGGCCATCGCGCGCTTCGCGACGTCGAAGCCCCCGCGGCCGTCGCGCGCGACCACCCACAGGCGCACGGCGCCCGACGCGGGCGCGACGAAGGTGTTGGCGTGCGTCGCGGCGCCCGCCTCGAGGTCGTTGTCCGAGCGGAACGCTCCGTCGAGCTCGCCCCCGTCGACGAGGAACTCGGTCACCAGCGACTCGGGCAGCGCGCGCGTCGAGCCGTCGGGCTGCACCTCGGCGACCGCCTCGCGCGCGTCGGCCGCGAACTCGACGCGCAGCACGTGGGACGCGCGAGGCGCGACACGCGCAGGCGCGTCGGCGGGCATCTCGACGCCGTCGAGGGTGACCCTCGCGATGCGCGGGTTGCGGTTGGCCGCGCCCCCTCGCTGACGAATCGTGCGCACGAACGCCTCCCCCTCTCCCGCGCACCGCGGCTGCATGGTCGCCGGGTCGATCGAAGGAGCGCCGTCCGCGCACGCGAGGCCGAAGACCGTCCACGGGGCGCCGTCGTCGGGCGCGGTCGCGAGGGTGAAGCGCGCGGGGTTGTCCGTGACGACCGAGGCGCCCGGGTCGGCGCATCCGCGGGCGCCGGTGCCGTTGTCGATGGAGGCGCGTGCGCACGCGACCCACGCGAGCGACGCCTCGCGCTCGGAGCCCGCGCGGTCGGCCGTGAACGCGGTGAGCGTCACCGCCTCGCCCGCGCGCGCGTCGGGGGGATCGGCCACGACCGCGAGGAGCCGGAAGCGGTCGACCTTCCACCGCGGGGTGAAGTCGACGTCGGTGCACCCGGCGAGCGCGCACGCGAGGGCGGCGAGGGGGGCGGCGCGCATCAGATCTCACCCCGCAGGCCGAGGCTGGGGATGATGGGCAGCCCCGTGGTGAGCCCGTGCTGCCGGTAGTCGAAGCTGTCGGCCGAGCCCTCGGCGTTGGTGTGGTTGTAGACGTTCTGCACGTCGAGGTAGAGCGTGAGCGAGGCGCGCGGCCACGTCCACGTCTTGTCGACGCGCAGGTCGAGCTGGTGAAAGTCGGGCACGCGCCGCGAGGCCACGGGCTCGTAGATCGGCACGTACACCAGCGTGTCGGCGTTGAAGAGCGCGCCCGTGAGCGCCGCGTTGGGGGTGCCGGTCACGTAGCGAAAGCGCGCGCCGACGGTCCATCCGCGCCCGAGGTTGAGCGACCCGACGGCCGTGAGGATGTGCGTCTGGTCGAAGTCGGTGAGGTCGTACGGCGCGTCGGGCCGCGCGCGGATGATCGTGCGCGAGAGCGTGTAGGCCACCCAGCCGAAGAAGCGCGAGGTGAGCCGGTGGCGCAGCAGCAGCTCCATGCCGTACGCGCGCGACGCGCCGGTGTTCTCGTACGGAAGCCTCGCGTGGGGGTCGCCCGACTGCGCCACGAGGTCGTCGACGGTGCGCGCGAAGCCCTCGATCGAGAGGGTGATCGCGGGCGAGAACTCGTGCTCGAAGCCGAGGCTGTAGTGCACCGCGCGCTGCGGCAGGAGGTTCGGGTTGCCCACGCGCTGGCCCGAGTTCGATGCGAGGTTGGGCGCGTCGAGCGTCTGCTGGAACTGCGGCGGCTGCATGAAGAGCCCGACGCCCCCCTTGATCCACCAGCGCGGCGCGGGGCGCACGCGGAAGGCCAGGCGCGGCGAGACCGTGACGCGCCCGATGTCGTGAAACCAGTCGACGCGCACCGAGGGGACGAAGCGCGCGGAGGGTGACGGGGTGATCTCGAGGTCGGTCCACACGGCGGGGCGGAGGACGGTGCCCTGCGCGTCGGTGGCGACGGGCTCGAGGTCGTCGGTGGAGGTGACCACGCCGCTGCCGAGGCCGGGGGGCCTCGGGCCGCGGAAGGTGAAGCGCGCGGGGCCGGTCGCGAGGTCGAGGCCGACGTTCCAGCGGGTGTGGGTGGCGACGGGGCGCGAGTACTCGACGCGGGCGTTGATGGGCGCGCGGTCGACGCGCAGGCTCGCCACGCGCGCGAACTGGACGTCGTTCACGTCGCGCCCCGCCGAGACCATCACCCGCAGCGAGGACGACCCGGCGAACTGGTGCTCCCACACGGCCTGCGCGCGGTGGAACCACAGCCCGGTGTCGACGCGGCCGCTGAGGGTGGGGTCGACGTCCTGCGGCTCGTGAAAGAGGAAGGCCAGCGAGTCGTCGGAGCCGAACCCGAGGAGGCGCACGCGGTCGCGCGGCGTGGGGCGCCACTCGAGCATCGCCTGCCAGTCCCAGTAGACCGGGAGCTTGAGCGTGGTGAAGGGCAGAAGGTCGGCGAAGAGCCCGAGCGTCGCGTCGACGTAGCTGCGCCGCGCGGCCACGAGGAAGGTGAGGTTGCGCGCGACGGGCCCCTCGACGCGCAGCCCCGCGTCGATGACGCTCGCCTGCGCCATGGCGTGAAAGCCGTCGCCGCGCGGGGAGCGGAGCCCGATGTCGATGGCGCCCGCCGACACGCGCCCGTAGCGCGCCGCGAAGTTGCCCGGGTAGAAATCGATGCGGTCGAGCAGGTCCGACGGCACCACGCTGGTGAGCCCGCCGAAGTGGTAGACGAGCGGGATCTCACCGCCCTCGGCGAAGATGGCCGTGTCTTCGGGCGCCGCGCCCCGCACGATGAGCAGGCCCGTGATGAGCGGCGCGCGCGCGACGCCGGGCATGTTCTGGATCGACCGCAGCGCGTCGCCGTTGGTGCCCGGGATGCGCTGCACCTCCTGGGCTTCGACGGTGCGGCGCGTGGGCTCGCGCGGCGGGCGCGCGCGGCGGATCGTGGCCTCGCCCGCGCTCTCGTCGTCGCGAGGCGGGGCTTGGGCCCATGCGAGGGGTGTGAGCGAGACGATCGCCGCGGTGAGGACGAGGGCGCCGCGCATCGTGGGCTCGCGCGACGCTATCACGGAGGGGGGCTAGGGCGAGACGACGTCCATCGCGTTGCGGGGCGCGAGCTGCGGGGCGTAGGGGCCGCCCGAGGGGCCGAACGCGTAGCCGAGGCCCGTGATCGAGGTGAAGGTCTGCCCCATCGTGGCGGGGAAGGGCGACGCGCCCGAGTCGTTGGCGACGAAGCTCGTGATCGGGAGGTTGCCCGTGACGTTGAACACGCCGCCCGCGGTGGCCGTGAGGGCGGTGACGCGCTCGACGCGCACGAGCATCGACTGGTAGCGCGCGGCGTCGGCGCCGCCCATGGCGATGGCCGCGGGCATCACGGTGACGGGCGCGGGCACGGGCGCCATGCCCGTCGCCATGTACATGCCGCCGCGCGACACGTCGATCTGCTCGAGGCCGCGGAAGTTGGTGAACGTGCCGGTGGCGGTGACGGTGGTGCCGAGGGCGACCATGCTCACGTCGGCGGAGCCCACGAACACGTAGACGCCGCCCCACTCGCGGGCCGACGGGTCTTGCACGAAGAGGCCGTGCGAGGAGCCCGACGACTTCACGCCCGTGACCACCGCGCCCGTGATGGTCACCGACGCGCCCATGGCCGGGCGGCCCATGGCCATGGGGTTGCGCAGCGTGGGGATGGTCACCGTCGCCACGGGGCAGGCCATGGTGCCGGGGTTGGGGGCCATCGGGCACATGTCGCAGGCGTCGCCGTGGCCGTCACGGTCGGCGTCCTCTTGCATGGGGTTGGCGATCGACGAGCAGTTGTCGCGGTCGTCGGGCACGCCGTCGCCGTCGGCGTCGCGCACGCAGCCCGCGGTGCCGTCGGGGCGGCGGCAGGGGGCCGAGTCGCACGCGTCGCCGACGCCGTCCATGTCGGCGTCTTCTTGCGTGGTGGCGGTGTCGAACGGGGGGTTGAAGATGCGCGGGCAGTTGTCGCGCATGTTGGCGACGCCGTCGCCGTCGTCGTCGGTGCCCATCATGGGCGTGCCCGGCACGGCGGCGATCATGCCCCCGCCCGCGCCGCGGCGGGTGACGGCCTCGTGGCCGAAGTTGCAGCGGTCGAGCTCGGGCGCGCCCGTGCAGCGGAAGAGCGGCATGAGGTCGTACGCGTAGCAGTACGTGCCCGTGGGCATGGGGCCCCGGCACGCGGTGTCGGCCATGCGCGCGGTCTCGAGCGCCATCGCGAGGGTGTTGCGCAGCGTGCCCACGTCGGCGGGCGAGGTGCACACGGTCTTGGCCGTTCCGCACACGCCGCGCATGCCCATGGGCGAGAGGCCGTCGGGCAGCGGGGTGCACATCATCCCGTTGACCACGGCGCCGGTGAGCGCGTCGGGGTCGCCGTAGGCGCCCTTGCCGTGGATGACCACGAGGCGCACCTGCTCGGGGCGCGCGTCGACGAGGGCGCGGTAGGGGCGCATGCGGTCGCCCGCGATGACCGTGATGTCGGCGAGGGCGCCGGGGCGCAGTCGCCCGAGCAGGTCGTCGAGGTGCAGCGCGCGGGCGGCGTTGGCGGTGACCATCGAGACGAGCTCGCGCTCGTCGAACTCGTGGTCGTAGTACACGTCGTTGAGGTGCGACGCGCACTGAAGCTCGCCGATGGGGTTGAGGCTGCCCGAGGGGGTCCAGTCGACGCCGAGGGCGATGGGCACGCCGAGGCGGTGCGCGGTGGTGACGTTGGCCGTGAGGCCGTAGAGGTCGATGTTGCTGCGCGGCGACCAGATGAGCGCGGCGCCCACGCCGGCCATGCGCGCGAACTGGGCGGCCGAGCAGGCCGTGCAGTGCACCACGCCGGTCTTGGCCGTGACGACGCCGTGCGCGTCGGCCACGTCGAACTCCGAGCGCGCGTTGGCCTCGATGCCCTCGCCGATGTGCGGCACGAACGCGCGGTAGGTGGCGGCCGCCATGCGCGTGCGGATTGACGACACGTGCGACTCGGTCATGGCGACGTTGGGCGAGCCGTCGCTGTTGACCGCCACGGTGTCGATGTCGGGGTCGACGAAGTTGCCGCCGGGCAGCTCGCTCGACGCGGCCGAGGTGCTGTCGACGTTGCGCACCCAGCCCTGGATGCCCGCGTTGCCGAGGAGGGCGCCCGCGGTGCCCGAGATGGCCGTGCCGCCCGACATCACGATGCGCACCTCGGCGTAGCGCTCGAGCAGCACCGACTCGGCGGTCGTGTCGGAGACGCTGCGGTGCGGGATCTTGAAGCGGTCGTAGACCGACGCGTTGCGCCAGGTGTTGCGGTTGTCGAAGTGCGTCGGGTGCTGCATCACCGGCATGTGGTTGTACTCGGCGTGCTGGTGCGGATCGATGAGCCCGGGGTAGATCACCCCGTTGGCGCACACGACCTGCGCGCCCATGGCCTCGGGGGCGCTGGCGCAGTCGCTGCCGACACACACGATGCGGCCCGTCTGGTTCGAGAAGAGCACCTCGCCGTCGCAGTGCACGGTGTCGGGCGTCACGACGGTGCCGCGCAGCCGCACGAAGCGCGTGGTGCCCGCCGAGGGCATGCACGGCGCGAAGGGCCCGGCGCAGCTCGTGACGAGCGGGGGCAGCGGGGTGTCGGTGGGCGCGTCGGCGCTCGCGTCGGCGGGC
>JBDHVF010000401.1:0-7265 GCA_039809605.1 Polyangiales bacterium
GCCCGCGAGCGCGCGCTCGAACCACCCGCACGCGAAGGCCGACACGCCCGCGTCGTGGGGCGCGAGGTAGTGCGCCGACAGCCCCGCGAGGAGCGCCACCTCGGCGTCGTCGCGATGCGAGAGCCACGCGAGCGCGCCCGAGAGCGCGGCGCCCCACGCGTACGCGCCGAACGCGCGCAGCACCTCGTCGCGCGTCGCGGACGAGCGCAGGGCCGTCGCGAGCGGCGCCGAGGCGTCGCCCAGGGGGATCGCCTGGCGCGTCGCGAGCACGTGCGCGAGCACGTCGCCCTCGTCGCCGGGCGCTGGCTCGGGGAGTGTCACCGTCACGCCGCGCCCGCCGCGGCCCTCGGCGTACTCGCAAAGGAGGTCGAGCGACTCGCACTCCGCGCCGCGCAGGCGCGGGACCTCGACGACGACGCGCGCGCCGTCGAGGGCGCCCGCGAGCGCGCGCCGCCACGCGGCGGCCACGGGGTCGTCGAGCACCGCCACGTTGGGGAGCGTCGCGCTCACGAGCGCCGAGCGCCCCGCGGCGACCTCGCGCTCGCGCGCGGTGAGCGGCGGCGCCCAGTCGTCGAGGGCGAGCGAGAGCGTGGCGCGCTCCCGGTGCAGCGCCGCGCGCGCGTCGACGAGGGCGAGCACGTCACGAAGGAGCCCGAAGGGGCGGCGCGCGTCCGCGCACCCCGCGACCACCACGCGGTCGACCTCGCCGACGTCCCGCATGGCGGGGGAAGCTCTCACCGCCGCGGGGTGATGGGCAAGCGCTACGTGGGGGTGGTGCTCTGACGAAGCCCGAGACCCATCCGCGCGCGGCCGCGAGGGCACGCACCGAAGCCGCGACCCTTCGCCCACGGCCCGTTGAACCCCCTGGTCGAAGCTCCGACCCTTCGAGCGGGGTAACTCCCACCCGCCCGAGGAAGCCTCCGACCCTTCGCCGGGGGCCTCCGAGCTGGCACCTCGAAGCCCGCGAGCTTCGCGCGTGCCCCTCGGCGCACCGCGCTCGAAGCTCACGGGCTTCGACCTCGGCCGTCGCACCGCTCGCCCGAAGCTACCGGGGCTTCGCGGAGGGCGTCGGAGCCGGCGCGGGCACGCCGTCGAGCTTCGTCTTCGTCATCGGTTCATCCCTCCTGCTGCGATCCGAGCCGCTCGACCCACGCGCTCGCCTCGTCGACGGCCTCGCGCGCGAGCGCCTCGTCGACCTCGACCCCGAGCGCGTCGAGCGACGCCAGGTCGTGCAGCCTCGCCAGCGCCGCGTGCGCGCCCGCGGGCAGTCTCCCCGACGGCACCAGCTCGCGGTAGACCGCGGCCACCAGCGCCGCGTGCGCGCCCGGCGCGCCGCCTTCGAGCATGGCGCCGATCGCCGCCGCGAGCGCGTCGTACGACGCCTTCACCGCGTCGGCCGCGAAGCCCGCGTCGAGCACCAGCCGCGCGAGCTGCAACCGGTTCTGCGCCCGCGGACGCTTCGCCGCCGCCCGCACGGGCGCTTCGCCCACCGGCGCTTCACTCACCGGCGCCTCGCTCACCGGCGCCTCCGTCGCGACCTCCATGGCCGCGAGGGCGACGGGCGCTTCGAGCGCGGGCACCTCGTCGAGCTCGACCACCTCGGCGAGCGTCTCTTCGACCACCGCGGCAGGGGCGACGACCTCGACGGGCGCCTCGGCCTCGCCCTCGCGCGCCACGTCGGCGGCCTGGATGGCCGCCTGGAGCTGCACGAGGAACGCGTTGAAGCTCACCACGTCGACGGTCTCGATGTCGCTGCCCAGGTCGAGGGCGCCCGCGCGCACGGCGCGCTTGCTGGCGAGCGTTCCCTCGATGCCGCGCTCGATGCCGCGCTCGGAGCAGAGGTACGTCACCGACACGCCGCGCGTCTGCCCGAGGCGGTGCGCGCGGGCGGTGCGCTGGTCGAGGCGCGCGGGGTTCCACGGCAGGTCGAGGTGCACCACGTAGGTCGCCACCTGGAGGTTGAGCCCCGTGCCGCCCGCGTCGGAGCAGAGCAGCACGCGCACGTCGCGGTCTTCACGGAAGCGGTCGAGCAGCGCCGCGCGCCTCTCTACGGCGACGCCGCCGTGGAGCATGGTGTACGTGACGCCGAGGTTGTCGAGGCGCTCGGCCGCGAGGCGCAGCATGCCCACCCACTCGCTGAACACCAGCAGCTTGCTCGTGCCCTGCGCGGCGATCTCGCTCACCAGCGACTCGAACTCGTCGAGCTTGGGAGAGGCCTTCTTCTTGCGCTTCGGGTCCGCGAGCTCGAGCGCGTCGCACGCCTGCCGGGCCTTCATCAGGAGCTTCTGGAGCAGCTCGTGCTCCTCGCGCGTGAGCGGGCGGCGCTCGGCGAGGCGCACGAGCTTGAGGGCGTCCATGCGCAGCGCGCCCTCGAGCTGCTGCTGCTCGTCGGAGAGCGGCGTGTAGCGCGTCTGCTCGGTGAGCGGCGGGAGCTGGGTGAGCACCTCTTCTTTACGGCGGCGCAGCACCACGGGGGCGACGCGCTCGCGCAGGGCCGTGAGGTTGCGCACGCGCACGACCTTGCCGCGCGCGTCGCGCTCGTGAAAATCGAGGTTGAAGCGCCACAGGGGGCCGAGCACCGCCGGGTCGATGAGCTGCAGGAGCGAGTAGAGGTCGTCGAGGCGGTTCTCCACGGGCGTGCCCGTGAGCACGAACAGGTGCCGCGACGGGATCGACCGCAGCGTCGCCGCCGTCTTGGTGCGGAAGTTCTTCGCGCGCTGCGCCTCGTCGAGGATGAGCACGTCGGCGTCGAGCCGCTGGATGCGCTCCAGCTCGCGCCACGTGAGCTCGTAGTTGAGGATCTTGTAGGGCGCGTCGCTCTGGAGCGCCTCGGTGCGCGCCGCGAGGCCGCCGCCCACCACCACGGCCTTCACGCCCGCGTAGCGCTCGATCTCGCGGGCCCACTGATCCTTGAGCGAGGCCGACGTGACCACCAGGATGCGCGCCGCGTCGCCGCGGGCCCGCAGCACCTCGCACGCCGCGATGGCCTGCACCGTCTTGCCGAGGCCCATGTCGTCGGCCAGCAGCGCGCGGCCCGCCCGCAGGAGGTGCTCCGCGCCCGTCACCTGGTAGGGGAAGAGCGGCGCCGTGAGCACGTCGACCTTGAGCCGCCCGCGCTCGATCGCCTGCGAGAGCATCCTGCGCTGCGCTCGCAACGCCTCTCGCTGCGCCTTCTGCCCCGCGAGCAGCGCCGCCGCGTGCGTCACCCGCACGCCCCGCGGGTGCTCGCCCGCCACGAAGCGCTCGGGCCGCACCACGGTCAGGCCCCGCGGGTCGCGCGCGACGCCCACGAGCTCCATGCGCCGCGCCGTCCAGTCGCCCACGAGCGAGAGCGTCGCGGGGCCGTAGCCGTCGACCGTGACCGTGGGGGCCGCGCCCGAGAGCGAGAGCCGCTGCCGCTCGCGGCGCAGCGCGGGGCGCGCGTGGATGGCCCTGCGCACCGCCTCGAGGTGCTTGCACGTGCCCACCTCGTTCGAGAGGAAGTCGGGGCAGCCGCAGGTGTCGTTGACCAGCCCGTCGACGATGTCGACCGGGTAGCGGTTGCCGCTCTCGCCCGAGACCCACCACGTCGTGTCGACGCGGTCGTCGGCGCGCGTGAGGGTGAAGGGCTCGACGTGCGCCCGGTGCTCCCGCACCTCGCGCTCGTAGTCGCGCACCGCGGCCTCGTCGTCGGGGTTCTCGCAGCGCGGGGCGCGGTGCTCCGCGGGCTTGAGCTTGATCGTGTGAGCCGTCACGAGCGCGAAGCGGTATCACAACCGCCGCCCCGCTTCGACTACACTCGCGCGCCCATGAGCCCACCGCGCCTCGTCACCATCGACTGCGAGTACGTGCAGCCCCAGCTCGCCGCGGCCTACCTCCGCGTGCAGGACGGCGAGGCCGCCTTCGTCGAGACCTGCACCGCGCACAGCGCGCCGAAGCTCCTCGCGGCGCTCGCGGCCGAGGGGCTCGCGCCCGAGGCCGTGCGCTACGTGATCGTGACGCACGTGCACCTCGACCACGCGGGCGGCGCGTCGGCGCTCATGCGCGCGCTGCCGAGCGCGACCGTGCTCGCGCACCCGCGCGCGGCGCGGCACCTCATCGACCCGTCGCGCCTCGTGGCGAGCGCCCGCGCGGTGTACGGCGCCGAGCGCTTCGACGCGCTCTACGGCACCATCGAGCCCATCGACGCCGCGCGGGTGCGCGCGCTCGACGACGGCGCCGAGGTGCCCTTCGGCGGCGCGTCGCTGCGGGTGATCCACACGCGGGGCCACGCCAACCATCACTTCGTGGTCGTCGACCCGGCGCGCTCGGCGGTGTTCACGGGAGACACCTTCGGGCTCGTGTACCCGCGGCTCCAGCGCGCGGGGCGCCTCGCGTTCCCCTCGACGAGCCCGACGGACTTCGACGCCGACGCGGCGAGGGAGAGCGTCGAGCGCGTGCGCACGCTCGGCGTCGAGCGCGCGTGCCTCACGCACTTCGGCGAGCTCACCGACCTCGACGTCGTGGCCGCGCAGCTCACCCGCTGGATCGACCGCTCCGAGGAGGTCATGAACGCCTCGCGCGCGCGCGCCCCCGCCGAGGCCGAGGGCTGGATCCGCGCGCGGCTCTGGGAGACCATGGACGAGACCGCCCGCGGCCTCGGGCTCGCGCTCGACGAGGGCGACCGCGCGCTCATCGACTTCGACCTCGACCTCAACGCCCAGGGCCTCGCCTACGCCGCTTCGAAGAAGCGGTAAGCCCTCACGCCCCGATCGAGCGGTAGACCGCGAGGTACTCCTCGACGCGCTGCGGCCAGCCGAAGTGCTCGGTCATGCCGTTGCGCTGCAGGATGCGCCACGCCTCGCGCGCCTCGCCCTGCCCCTCGCCCCACGCGTCGAGCGCGTAGTGCAGCGCCCAGGCGAGCCCGTTGTCGTCGAAGTGCTCGAACGCGAAGCCGTTGCCCGTGCGGGCCAGGGGGTTCCACGTGCGCACGGTGTCGGCCAGGCCCCCGGTGCGGTGCACGACGGGGGGCGTGCCGTAGCGCAGGCTGTACATCTGGTTGAGCCCGCAGGGCTCGTAGCGCGAGGGCATGAGAAAGAGGTCCGAGCCCGCCTCGATCATGTGCGCGAGCTTCTCGCTGAAGCCGCGGTGGTAGGCCACCCGGCGCGGCGCGTGGCGGGCCAGGTGCGTGAAGAACTCCTCGTAGCGGGCCTCGCCGGTGCCCAGCACCACGAGCTGCATGGGCCTGCGCGCCAGCGCCCGCGGCAGCACGTTGAAGCACAGGTCGAAGCCCTTCTGCCACGCGAGCCGCGAGACCACCCCCACCACGGGCGTGCGCGGGTCGTACTCGAGGCCCACCGACGCGAGGAGCATGTGCTTGCAGCGCTCCTTGCCCGAGAGGTCGTCGGCCGAGTAGCGGTTGGAGAGGAGCGCGTCGCGGTCGGGGCTCCACTCGTCCTCGTCGATGCCGTTGAGAATGCCCACCACCGCGCGCGACCGCATGCGGAGGAAGGGGTCGAGCCCCGCGCCGTGCTCGGGCGTCTGGATCTCCTTCGCGTACGTGGGCGACACCGTGGTGATCGCGTCGGCGTAGAGGACGCCCGTGAGCAGGTAGTTCACCCGCCCCTCGCGGAGCTGATCTTGGTGGAAGTGCCCCGCCACCTCGGCGAAGCCCGCGTCGGCGACGGCGTGCGCGCCGAAGGCCCCCTGGTGCCCGACGTTGTGGATCGTGAGCACCGAGCGCGTGCGCGCGAAGAGCCTGTCCCATGCGAACAGGGTCTTGAGCGCCAGGGGCAGGAGCGCCGACTGCCAGTCGTTGGCGTGCGCCACGTCGGGCGCCCACCGGAGGTGCTGGCAGGTCTTGAGCGCGGCCCACACGAGCGCGGCGAAGCGCACGTGCTCGTCGTCGTCGTGCGTGTAGATCGACGGGCGGTCGTAGAGGGCGGGGCACCGGATGAAGTACACCGGCAGGTCGCTGCCCGGCAGCGGGGCGCTGTACACCGAGAAGGTCACGCGACGCGCGCCGAGCGCGACGGTGATGTCAGGGAGCACCGGGGTGAAGGCCCTCCCCGGCGCGCGGACGCGCGAGTACATCGGCACGACCACCCGCACGTCGTGGCCGAGCGCGCGCAGCGCCCGCGGGAGCGCGGCGCACACGTCGCCGAGCCCCCCCGTCTTGGCGAAGGGCGCCACCTCCGAGGTCACGAAGAGGATGTTCACCCGTGGCGGTCTAACACCGCGGGGCCGCGCGCGGCAACGGGCTCAGTTGGTGCCCTGGAGCGTGACCGCGCTGTTGCCGTTGAGGTCGACGTCGAGCGACACGCAGGCGACGCCCGCGGGCTCGACGTTGCGTACGCGGTACGTGAGCGGGATGCGCGACGTCGACATGAAGGTCACGGGCGCGAAGGTGGTGAGGGGGATGGTGACGAAGCCTCCGGCGCCCGAGCCGATGCCCAGCGCCCCCGTCGCGACGACCGTGTTGCCGATGAGCAGGTCGAGGGCCGCGCGCGCGCCGCCCGACACCCCGCACGGGCCCGTGGTGTCGACCGCGTAGCGCGTGAGCGCGAGCCGCGCCGACACGCCCGTGACGCGCGAGAAGGGCAGGTCGCGCCCCCCGAGCACGATGCGCGCGGGCGCCGAGAGCTGGTTCGAATCGCCCGCGCGCGGAAAGGGCACCTCGCCCGTCATCGGCGCGGGCGCGGCGGGCGGGCACATGCAGCGGTTGGCGGGCGTCCCGCTCTCGGCGCCCATGGGCGCGGGCTGCGGGGTGAGGCCGTTCTCGGCGATCGCCAGGCGGAAGGGCCCGCGCGCGGCGCTGAAGCTCGTGACCACGAAGTAGATCACGTCGTGGGCGACGAGGTTCGACAGGTCGAGCGTCGAGTTCTCGGTGCCGCAGCCGCCCGACACGCCCGCGCCCGTGCACGCGGCGCAGACGTTGATGGTGTCGTCGTCGTTGCAGCTCGACGGGCTCACCATCTGGCCGCCCCGGTCGCACGAGAAGTACGCCGCGAGCACGGTGTCGTGCGCGCCGCAGAGGCCCGTGTTGGTCGTGGCGAGCACGCGCGGGCCCGCCTGCACCTCGTAGCGGTAGATGCGCGTGGAGCTCTCGGCGATGCTCGACTGGCACGTGGGCATGAGGGCGTTGGCCCCGCCGGTCATGGTGTTGGCGGTGATCACCGTGACGCCGTTCACGGGCGCGGGCGCGCGCTCGACCGTCACGCCCGGCAGGCTGCACGCGCCCATGGAGGGCGGGCGCGCGGGGCCCGTGTCGGCGGGCGCGTCGGGCGGCGCGTCGGGCGGCGCGTCGG
>JBDHVF010000402.1:0-7226 GCA_039809605.1 Polyangiales bacterium
CGGCGGCGCCGCGTGCGTGATGGGCGCGTGCGCGTGCCCCGCGGGCCAGTCGCTCTGCGGCGGCGTGTGCACCGCGACGGCCACCGACGCGCGCAACTGCGGCATGTGCGGGCGCGCGTGCCCGACGGGCCAGTCGTGCGCCGGCGGGTCGTGCGTGGTCATGTGCCCGGCGGGCACCGCCAACTGCGGCGGCGTGTGCTTCGACCTCGCCACGAGCAGCGCCAACTGCGGCGCGTGCGGCGTGGCCTGCACCGGCGGCGCCGCGTGCGCCGCGGGCCGCTGCGCGTGCCCCGCGGGGCAGGCGGCCTGCTCGGGCGCGTGCGTGAACACGCAGACCGACGTGTCGAACTGCGGCGCGTGCGGCAACCGCTGCCCCGCGGGCCAGAGCTGCTCGGCGGGCGCGTGCACGCTCGTGTGCGGCTCGGGCACGACCAACTGCGGCGGCTCGTGCGTGAGCACGCAGACCGACAGCAACAACTGCGGCGCGTGCGGGGCCCGCTGCACCGGCGGGCAGACGTGCTCCTCGGGCCGCTGCGCCTGCCCGACGGGGCAGATCCTCTGCGGCGGCGTGTGCGTCAACCCGCAGACGAGCGCCACCAACTGCGGCACCTGCGGCAACCTCTGCGCGGGCGCGACCACCTGCCAGATGGGCGTGTGCCGCTGCCCGACGGGCCAGATGCTCTGCGGCGGCGCGTGCACCGACACGCAGAACAGCCGGACCAACTGCGGCGCCTGCGGGCACACCTGCGCCTTCGGCCAGGTGTGCAGCGGCGGCACCTGCGGCACGACCTGCTCGACGGGCCTGACCAACTGCGGCGGGAGCTGCGTCAACCTCCAGACGAGCAACGCCAACTGCGGCGCCTGCGGGCGCACCTGCGGCGCGGGCTCGACCTGCACGATGGGCCGCTGCACGTGCCCGACGGGGCAGACGGCGTGCACCTTCGGCGGCACGACGGCCTGCGTCGACCTCCAGACGAGCAACGTCTCGTGCGGCACGTGCGGCAACCGCTGCACCGGCGGAACGACCTGCACCATGGGCCGCTGCGCGTGCCCCACGGGCCAGACGCTCTGCGGCGGCACCTGCGTGAACACGCAGACGAGCAACACCAGCTGCGGCGCCTGCGGCCGCGCGTGCGCGACGGGGCAGAGCTGCGTGATGGGCGCCTGCACCTGCCCCACGGGCAACACGATGTGCGGCACGAGCTGCGTCAACCTCCAGACGAGCAACACCAACTGCGGCACCTGCGGCAACATCTGCTCGGGCGGCACCGCATGCACGATGGGCCGATGCGCCTGCCCCACGGGCACCACGCTCTGCGGCACCACCTGCGTCAACACGCAGACGAGCAACACCAACTGCGGGTCGTGCGGCACGCGCTGCGGGGCCTTTCAGACCTGCTCGATGGGCCGCTGCACGTGCCCCGCGGGCTCCATGCTCTGCGGCACCACCTGCACGCTCACGCAGTTCGACAACAACAACTGCGGCGCCTGCGGCCACGTCTGCCCGCGCGGGCAGAACTGCCGCATGGGCGTCTGCCGCTGAGCGCCCCCCGTCGCCCGCGCCGCGTGACGTCACGCGCGGCGCGGGGCGGTCAGGGGCAGCGGTCCCTCCACGTCCACACGCGGTCGAACCGCACCGGGTACGCCGCGCCGAAGCCGTAGCGGTTCGACGCCTCGGAGCAGTCGGGGTAGCGCTCGACCGTGCCCCAGTCGCCGCGCGTGTACTTGTAGAAGAACCACTCCCCGCGGGGCACCGTGATCACGCCGCGCGCGTGGCCCGTGGCGGCGTCCCACGCGAGGGGCGCGTGCGTCCACCCGTTGGCGCTCGTGGCGACGTACACGGGGCGGTCGCGCGCGGTGCCGTCGGGCACGGCCACGTCGAGGGTCACCTGCACCGCGGGCCGCGGATCGCCGAGCGCCGTGTCGTAGCTCGCTTCGAAGGGCAGCGCGTCGAGCGCCACGCCGCGCGCCGCGAGCGAGCGGTCGTTGGCGTCGTACCACCAGCCCGCGTCGGAGCCCTCGCGCCACTCGGCTTCGGTGAGCCTGCGCATGGCGACCCCTCGAAGGGTCACGCGCGCGGGCTCGGCGTCGACGCGGTGAACCCGCACCGCGAGCCGCCGCGGGAGCCGCTCCGTCGGGCCGCTCGTGCGCGCCGAGAGGGTCATGCCCGCGGAGGTCCGCGAGGTCTCGAAGGTCACGCGGCCGCGCGGCGCGTCGGGCGGGCCGTCGGGCACGTCGTCGAGCACGGTGGTCGAGGTCATGCGCGCGGCGGGGTACACGTCGAGCTCCAGGGGCGACGCGCTCGCCCACGCGCCCGCGTACTGCTGCGCGGGGCCGCGCGGGATGATCGCCCCCTCGCGCACCCAGGTGGGCGTCGCGGCGAGCGTGACGGCGACGTCGAGGTCGGCCGGGCCCTCCCACGCGGCGCCCGAGTCGACCTCGAACCAGCGCCCCGGCGGGAGGTGAACGCGGCGCGAGGCGGCGCCCTGGGTGAGCACGGGCGCCACGAGCAGCCACGGGCCGAGCATCGCCTCGTCGTCGACGCGCGCCGCCGCCGGGTCGTCGGGGAACTCGTACGCGAGCGGGCGGAGCACCGGCGCGCCCGACTCCGTCGCTTCGAGGAAGAGGCTTTCGAAATAGGGCATGCGGCGCATGCGCTCGGTGATGACGGCGCGCGAGATGTCTTCGACCTCGGGGCCGAAGGCCCAGGGCTCCTGGTCGGGCGCGCCCTGCGTGACGTGCCCGCGAAAGAAGGGCGAGAGCGCGCCGAGCTCGATCCACCGCGCGAAGAGCTCGGGCGTCGCGTGGCCCGAGTAGCCGCCGACGTCGCTGCCCACGAAGGCCACGCCCGAGAGCCCGAGGTTGAGCATCGTCGGGAGCTGCTGCCGCAGCGTGGCCCAGGTGCTCGTGGCGTCGCCCGTCCAGAGGGCCGCGTAGCGCTGGACGCCCGCGTAGCCCGCGCGAGAGAGCACGAAGGGGCGCCGGTCGGGCGCGGCGCGGAGCATCCCCTCGCGCGTCGCGCGGGCCTCGTCGAGCCCGTAGACGTTGTGGGCCTCGGCCATGGTGGTGGCGCGTCCGTCGCCGTCGACCGCGAGCTCGTCGGGCACCGACCCGCCGCCCGACTCGGGGAACACCGTGGGCTCGTTCACGTCGAGCCACACGCCCGCCACGCCGAGGCGCGCGTTGGCCGCGACGCGGTCGCCCCACCAGCGCCGCGTGGCCTCGCGGGTGAAGTCGGGGAAGGCCGCGCGTCCCGGCCACACGGTGCCCGTGTACACGCCCCCGTCGCGGTCGCGCAGCAGGTGATCGCCCGCGAGCGCGTCGCGGTAGACCTCCCACGCGTCGTCGGCGGCGAGGCCGGGGTCGGAGATCACCACGGTCTTCACGTGCGCGTCGGCGAGGCGCGCCATCATCCCGCGCGGGTCGGCGAAGTTCGCCGGGTCCCACGTGAAGGTGCGGAAGCGGTCCATGTGCTGAATGTCGAGCCACACGGCGTCGACGGGGATGCGCCGGTCGCGGAAGGCCCGCGCGACCTCCTCGACGCGCGCCGCGTCGCGGTAGCCCCAGCGGCACTGGTGGTAGCCGAGCGTCCACCGCGGCGGCGTCGGCGCGCGCCCGGTGAGCCGCGTGTAGCGCCGCAGCACGTCGGCCATGCGAGGGCCCGCGAAGACGTACTGGTCGACCTCGCCACCCGCGGCGGTGACCGAGAGCGCCGAGGGGTCGCGCTGGGCCACGTCCATCTCGACGCGGCGCGGGTTGTCGGTGAAGACGCCGTACGCGACGCCGTCGCGCACGCCCACGTAGAAGGGCACCGAGACGTAGAGCGGGTCGGCCGTGGGCGCGACGCCTCCGAGGCTCGGGTCGTACGCGTCGGTGTTGTAGAAGACCATGCGCGTGCCGCGGCGCTCGAGGGGGCCGAGGCGCTCGCCGAAGCCGTAGAAGCGCTCGCCCGCGGGCGACGCGCGGGCGACGCGCACGGCGGCACCGTCGCGGCTCCACCCCGCGGCGCCGCCGTCGTCGACGAGCGTGCGCCCGTCGCGGTCGCGCACGGTCACGCGGCACGTCGCGGCCTCGACGGTCACGGTGAGCCCGTCGCCGCAGAGCGCGACGCCCGCGCCCGACGCGCCCGCGGTGACCGAGCGCGCGGGCGCTGCGTCGACGACGGCCCACGAGCGCGAGGCGGTGGGCGTGGTGCCCGATGGGAGGTAGCGCAGGCGCGCGGCGCCGTCGTCGAGGGCCGTGACGTACAGGTCGACGAGGGCGCAGCGCGCGACGAGCGTGGCGCCGTCGAGCGAGGCCCACGTCGGCAGCGCCGCGCCGCAGGCCGTGGAGGCGTCGGTGGGGGGTCGGTCTTCGCGCACGTCGGCGGCTCCGAGGTCCGTCGCGTCGGATGCGTCGGGGGCGTCGCGGGTGGCGTCGGGCGCGTCGCGCGCGGGCTCGGAGCACGCGGACGCGCCGATGCACAGGAGGGTCGCGAGTCGGTGGCCGTGCACGGCGCGCGATGGGAACGCCCCGCCGCGCGCCGCGTCAAGCCGCGGTCAGCGCACGTAGAACTGGATGTGGTTGCACGTGTAGCCCGTGTTGTGGGTGCACACGAGCGGCCACCCGCTGTAGTCGCGGAACTGCCCGACGGCGTGGGTCCAGTTGGGGCCGTAGCCGTTGATGACGGCCCAGTCGGTGGGGCCGGGGGTGTAGCCGCACCAGAGCACGGGCACGTAGCTGCCCTCGACGATGCGCGCGCCGGGCGGGCAGCGGCCGATGTTGGCGCGGTCGAGCGGCGAGTACGTCTGCACCGTCACGAGCTGCTGGTCGTACTGGCGGTTCCAGTAGAGGAACTCGTACTGCCCGTCGCGGGCGAACCGCTCGACGCGGCCGAGGATGCTGTAGAGCGGCGCCGCGGGGTCGTTCTCGTTGAGCGCGCGCCCGTTGGTCTCGTTGGTGAAGAAGCCCGCCGAGGCGCGGTGGTTGGTGAGCAGCGTCCAGCCCCCGCCGCGCGTGGTCATGTCGCAGTACGCGCGGATCGGCGCCGACCCGCCGTCTCCGTCGGGGTCGATGAGGTAGATGCCGCTCGGCGCGGCGGGCGCGCCCACGTGGATGTCACGGCACGTGCGCCCCGACGTGCACCGCCCGGCGAAGCACGTCGCGCCGCCGCAGCTCGTGCCGCACGCGCCGCAGTTGGTGGCGCTCGTCTGCGTGTCGACGCACGCGTCGCCGCAGGCCGTCTGCCCCGCGGGGCACACGCGCCGGCACATGCCCGCGGCGCAGGTCTGCCCGCTCGGGCACGCGTTGCCGCACGCGCCGCAGTGGGAGGGGTTGGTCTGCGGGTCGACGCACGACCCGCCGCACGCGGCGAGGCCCGTCGGGCACACGAGCCGGCACGCGCCGTCGACGCAGGTCTGCCCGCCCTCGCAGGCCGCTCCGCACGCGCCGCAGTTCGACGCGTCGGAGCGCGTGTCGCGACACGCGCCCGCGCAGAGCGTGAGCCCCGCGGCGCAGCGGCACGCGCCGCTCACGCACGACTGGTCGGGCGCGCAGACCGTACCGCACGCGCCGCAGTTGCCCTCGTCGGTCGAGAGCGTCACGCAGGCCGACCCGCACGCGGTCTGCCCCGCGGCGCACGAGAGCACGCACGCGCCCGCGGCGCACACCTGGCCCGACGCGCACGCGGTACCGCACGCGCCGCAGTTCGAAGGGTCGCTCTGCGTGTCGCGGCATGCGCCGCCGCACTCCGTCCTGCCCTCGGGGCAGGCGCACGCTCCCATGGCGCAGACCTGCGTGGCGCCGCAGGCGTTGCCGCACGCGCCGCAGTTGCGCGCGTCGGTCGCGGTGCTCACGCACGCGCCCGCGCAGAGCGTCTGGCCCGCGGGGCACACGACCTCGCAGCGGCCCGCGCGGCAGACGCGCCCCTCGCTGCACGCCGCGCCGCACGCGCCGCAGTTCGAGGGGTCGCTCTGCACGTCGCGGCACACGCCGCCGCAGAGCATCTGGTCGCCGGGGCAGCGGCACGTTCCCATCGCGCAGGTCTGTCCGGGCGCGCAGGCCGTCTCGCACGCGCCGCAGTGGGTGACGTCGGTGGCGAGCGTGGCGCAGCGACCGTCGCACGCCGTCTGACCCGCGGGGCACGACAGCGCGCACGCGCCCATGACGCAGCGAGAGCCCTCGGGGCAGGCCATTCCGCACGCGCCGCAGTGGGCGCCGTCGACCTGCACGTCGACGCACCGGCCCGCGCAGCGCACCTGGCCCTCGGGGCAGGCCGACACGCAGCGGCCCGCGTCGCACACCTGCCCGGCGAGGCAGAGGTTGTTGCACGCGCCGCAGTTGCGCCGGTCGCTCGCGAGGTCGGCGCAGTAGCGCACGCCCTCGACCACGCGGCACTCGCGCACCATCGAGCCGGGCGCGTCGCACGTGAGCGCGCAGCGCCCGGCCACGCAGCCCTGGCCCGAGGGGCACGCCGTTCCGCACGCGCCGCAGTTGGCGCCGTCGGTGTCGAGGCGCGCGCAGCGCCCGCCGCACGCGGTCTCGCCCGCCGGGCACGAGCCCTGACACTGCCCCGCGACGCACACCTCGCCCGTCGCGCACGCGCGGCCGCAGTCGCCGCAGTTGGCGCGGTCGTCGGTCACCTCGACGCAGCCGCCGTCGCACGCGCGCTGCGTGGGCGCGCACCGCGGAGTGATCACGTCGGGCGCCGCGTCGTCGACGTCGGGCTGCGCGTCGAGCGAGACGTCCATGGGGGAGACGTCCGTGGGGGCGTCGGCGACGTCGGGCGGCGCGACGTCGTCGGGCGCGTCGGCGACGTCGGTCACGTCGGGCGCTGGAGGCGGCGTCGAGGTGCTGGTGTCGCCGCAGCCTGCGAGCGCGGCGAGCGCGGCGAGCGAAGCGAGGAGCGTGCGTGTCGTCACGGGTGTCCCTCCGGGTGTGGGCGATCGTAGCGGAGGGCCCTCCCCCCGTCCCCCTCCCGCGCAGAGCGCGGGAGGGGGTGCCTCGAAGTAGCCTGCATACCCTCACCCCCAACCCCTCTCCCGCGAGGTCGCGGGAGAGGGGGGCGCTGCCGCGGGATCGTCCGCAGGCCGCGGGTTGGTCTGCGCGCCGTGCGATCGCCTGCGCGCCGTGCGATCGCCTGCGCCCCGTGCGATCGCCTGACATGCGATCGTCTGCGCGCTGGCACCGCCGTCTGACCGTGCGGCGTTGGCGATTCGACGAAAACGTCCGCGGCACGTGGGCGGCAG
>JBDHVF010000403.1:0-7225 GCA_039809605.1 Polyangiales bacterium
GTCCGCGGGAGGGGGACGGGGGGAGGGCCACCGCCAGATGTGCTTCCACGCAGCGACGGGCGCGTAGAGCGCGCCGTCGACGAACTGCCGCACGAGGCTCGCGCGCGTATGCTCGGCGAGCTCGGCCGCGTGCACGCCCGCGTCGACCACGAAGTACGGCAGGAACACCGGCAGCGCGCCGTAGATGCGCAGCGGGTGCTCGCGCGCCACGAGCCAGAAGTAGTACTTCGCGAGCGTGTCGATCCGCTCGCGGCAATCGACCGCCGTGCGGTGGTCGAGGCCGCCCGGAACGTCACGGCGGATGATCATCCGCGCGTCGGGCTCGTACGCGAGGTACTCGCCCGGCCGCTTGCGGCGCGCGAGGCGCAGAAAGAGCGAGTGCTCGTTGTGGTAGCGCATGTACTCGTCCCACGCGCCGCCGCGCTCCCACGCGCTCTTGCGCAAGGAGCTGTTGCCGCCCGAGAGCCACTCGATGCCCCGCTTCGCGTTGGGCGAGCCGGGGAACACCCGCGGCTTCTTGAACGGGCCGTACGAGAGCATCCAGCGGTCGCGCAGCCACCCCGCGCGCACCCGCGGGACGCGCTCCTCGCCGCCGCCCGTGTAGTCGAGCCGCCCGTTGACCCCGAGGCACAGCGGGTCGCGGTAGTGGCGCGCGTGCGCGTGGAGCCAGAGGTCCCCGACGGGCACGTCGTCGTCGTCGACGAAGGCCACCACCTCGCCCCGCGCCGCGCGCACGCCCTCGTTGGCCGCGGCCGCGCAGCCCCGCGGCGGCGAGCGCACGAGGCGCAGCCGGGGGTCGCTCGCCCCGATCGCGTCGAGCACGCCCTCGTCGGAGACCCCCTGCGTCGAGTCGACGATCACCACCTCGAAGTCGACCTCGCGCTGCGCGAGCACGACCCTCACGAGCTCCGCGAGCTCGGGCAGGCGGTTGTACGAGCGGATCACCACGCTCACGAAGGGCAGCGCGTCGTCGGTCACTTCGTCACCTCGTCGAAGAGCGCCGCGAGGCGGCGCGTGGCCTCGGGCGCGGAGAAATACTCACGGCGCGCGCCGCCCCCGTCGACGCGCAGCCCGCCGGGCTCGAGCGCGCGCCGCACCACGGCCGCCATCGCTCCGACATCTCCAGGCGCCACCACGACGCCCGCGCCCGCCTCGGTCACGATGCGCGTCACGTCCTCGTGGGCGGTCTCGGCCACGACGGGGCGCCCCGCGGCCAGGTAGTCGAAGAGCTTGCCCTGCACGTAGAGCCGCGCGTCGGGGTCGCGCCACGCCGCGAGCACGAGCAGGTCCGCCGAGCGCAGGCGCTCCATGCCCTCGGCGAAGGGGAGCGCGGGCATCACGCGCACGAGGTCGCCCACGCCCAGCGAGGCCGCGAGCGCGCGGTCGCGGTCCGAGAGCTTGCCGTAGTTCTCGAGCGCGAGCGCGCGGCCCGCGAGCGCCCCCTCGCGCCGCAGCGCCGCGAGCGCGCGCAAGAGCGTCTCGAACGACCACGGCCCGTACACGTTGCCGAAGTGCACGAGCCGCACGACGTCGCCGCGCGCCGCCGCGTCGGGCGCCGCCGCGTCGGGGTCGAACGCGTTGTGGATCGTCACGAACTTCTGCGCGTGCCGCGGGAACATCTCGCGGTAGAGCCGCTCGAGCGCCCACGTCGTGACCACGATCGCGTCGGCCGCTTCGAAGACCTCGCGCTCCATCCACGCCTCGACGGCGCGCGCGTGGGGGAGCTTCCTGCGGTGCACCCAGTTGGGCGTCCACGGGTCGCGCAGGTCGACCACGAGGGGCTTGCGGTGCTTGCGCGCCGCGCGCGCGCCGAGCCAGTGCGTGTGGTAGGGGTAGCTCGTCGTCCAGAGGAGGTCGTGCGACGGCGCGAGCGCGTCGAGGCGCCGCCACGCGTGGGGCGCGTGCACCGCCGCGGTCTCGGTCGGCACCAGGGCGTCGACGAAGAGGCCCCAGCGCTCCTCGACGCGCTCGCGCCACGAGCGTACGAGCGGGCGCGGGCGGCCGTCGACGGGCCTCGCCTCGCCCTCCGAGAAGCGCGCGAACAGCGCGGCGTCGTACTCGGCGCGCACCGTCACCTCGGGCGGCAGCGGCCACGGCGACGGGTCGCGGCTCGACGGCGGGACCACGCGCCGACACAGCACCGTCGGGCGCCATCCGTGCGAGGGCAGCCACCGCGCGAAGCGGTACGCCCGCTTGGCCCCGATCGACGTGTGCGGCGGGAACAGCCACGACGCCATCAGCACCCTGCGCGCGCTCACGGCCGCACCTCGCGGCCCGGCGCGACCCCGCGGCGCGACCACTCCGAGCGCAGCACCGCGACGAGCGTGAGCCACGCGCCCACGGCGAAGGCCACGAGCATCGCGGCCGTGGCGTGCGGCCCCGCGACGGCGCAGAGCATCGTCGCGAACACGAAGAAGTCGCGCTTGAAGAGCGGACGGAGCATCCCCAGCGCGCGCCTCACGCCCGTCTCTGGTGCGCGCGAGGGCTCGGGGTCGTGGCCGAAGCCCAGCGGGTACTTGAGCAGGTCGCCGCTGCCGATGCGCGCGAGGTAGCGGTACTCGATCGCCGACGCGACGAGGCCCGCCCCCACGCCCGCGGCCCCCGCCCACAGCGGCAGCTCCCCGAGGCCCGCGCGGTAGAGCCCCCACGCCGCGCCCGCGAAGAAGCCGTAGTTGGTGAGGTCGTCGCCGACGGTGTCGATCCACTCGCCCGCGCGCGAGCCTCGAAAGGTCAGCCGCGCGAGCTCGCCGTCGCACCCGTCGAGGATCGACTGCGCGTTGAAGCACACGCCCCCGAGCGCCATCGTCGCGTAGGTGCCCTGCGCCGCGAGCGCCGCGCCCGCCACGCCGAACGCGAGGATGGCCCCCGAGAGCTGGTTGGGCCGCAGCCCCGTGGGCGCGAGAAGGCGCGTCACGCGCAGCGAGATCGAGCGGTTGATCGCGCGCGACACGATCCCGTCCTGCGGCTTGCGGAGCCCCTCGAGCAGCGCCTCCTCGGCGCGCGCGGCGCTCGCGCTGTCGGTCACCGGGATCACCACGCCGAACGCGCCCGGGTCGAGCGCGCCGTCGCCCGCGTCGTCGAGGGCGCCCCCGTCGTGCGCCCTCGCGCGGTGCGCGGCCACCACCTCGCGCCCCACGAAGAGCACGCCGGGCCGCGCCGCGAGCGCCCGCGCGCTCCGGGTGTCGACCGCCACGCGCCCGTCGATCACCACGTGGGCCTCGGGCGGCGTGACCGCGTGCGCCTCGACCCGAAGCCGCACCCGGTCGTCGCGCCGGGCGAGCTCGGCCCACGCGCGCGCCTCGCCCCCGACGAAGCCCAGCGCGTCGGCGCCCGCGGCCTGCAGGGCCAGCAGCGCGCGCATGGGCACGGCGAGGCCCGCGACGCGGGGCGCCTGCGCGGGCGGAGCATCGACGTAGACCAGCGCGATCACCGGGGCTCTCCGAAGAGCGCCGTGTCTACCACGAAAGCCGCGCGCTCCCACGTGCACGCCCTCGCCGCGGCGCGGGCGGCCGATCGCTCGGCAGGGCCCATCGCGCGCACGCGCTCGACGGCGGCCGCGAGCGACGGCGCGTCGACCGCGGCGAGCGGCGCGAAGAAACACTCGCGCGACCAGCCCTCGAGGTGGTGCAGCGGCGGCGCGACCAACGGCGTGCCCAGCGTGAGCGAGAGCACCGCCGCGCCCGAGGTGTAGAACGCGCGGTGCGCGAGCAGCGACGCGTCGGCCGCCGCCACGAGCCTCGCCATCTCGTCGCGCGCCACGAAGCCCGGTCGCAGCGTGATCCACGGCACTGCTTCGCAGCGCGACGCGAGCGCGCGCCAGGTCGCCTCGTCGCCCACGCGACCGGCCACGACCCAGCGCACCCGCGACGGCGCCGCCTCGACGAGCGCGCGCGCCGCCTCGGGGAGGTTCTTGTACGGCTCGATCGCGCCCGCCGACACGAGGAGCACCTCGCCCTCGCCCACGCCGAGCGACCTGCGGAACGCCTCTCGCGCGCCCTCGTCGGCGAAGGGCCGCGGGTAGTCGCGGTCGTAGTGCGGGTGCGGCGTGAGCGCGAAGCGCCCGCGGAACCCCAGCGCGCGCACGTCGCGCTCGGCCGACGCGAAGTGCCCGAACACCACGTCGCAGCGCGCGAGCAGGGCGCGCCGCGCGCGCGCGCCGAGGTCGGGGTGCGGGTCGTCGTGGGGGTAGAGGTTGTGCGCCGTCCACGCGAGCGAGACGCCCCGCGCGCGGGCGAGGTCGACGAGCGCCATCTGCCACGCGAGGCGCGCGCGGTAGCGGGCGCGCGAGGGAGAGCGGGTCATCCACTCGGGCCAGTGCACGTGCAGCCAGCGGGCGCCGCGAGGGCGGGCGCAGTGCTCGGCGAGGTAGCGCGCGGGCCGCACCTCGACGCCGCGCGCCGCGAGGGCCTCGCCGAGGCGCAGCACGTAGGGGTTGGCCTCGTCGGGCCGGGGCCACGAGAGCAGCGCACGAGGGGCGTCGTTCACGGGCCGCGGGTCATCGCACGGGCCGCGTCGCGGCGCCAGCGCGCCACGCGTTGCCCGCCCCCTCGAAAGACCCTATGAACACCGAAGCCTCGTCGTGCCTGGCGAATGCGCTCCGCGACCGCCGTGCACCGACCCCCGGTTGGAAATGAACCGTCCGCACCGTCGCCCGCGATGGCCGCTGGCCCTGCTGCTCGCCGCGTCGGGCTCGTGCGGGCAAGAGACTGCGCGCCAGCGCTTCGACCGCGCGGTGGCCCCAGAGCTCCAGCGGCGATGCGGCGCCGCGAGCTGCCACGGCGCGCCGCCCGGCGTGCGCTCGCCGCGCTCGTTCTGGTTCCCGACGGACGCGCGCGGATACCTGAGCGAGCCGCCGATGCTCGACGCTGCCTACGCGGCGGCGCGGCGCTTCATCGACACCACCGAGCGGCCCGAGCTCTCGTCGCTCGTGCGCAAGGCCCTGCCGCAGGACGTGGGCGGCCTCGCGCACGCGGGCGGCGCGGCGTTCTACGGCCGCAACGACGCGGCCTTCGTGGCCGTGCGCGACTGGATTGCGATGGAGCACGACGGCGGCGAGGACGGCGACCCCTCGACGCTGAGCGAGGGCGAGCGCTACTTCATGCAGCACGTGCAGCCGGCGCTCGCGCGCGGTCAGTGCGGGCTCGCGCCCTGCCACCGCCCCGCGGCGGCGCCGACCTGGCGCTTCGACCCGGGCGTCGACGGCGCGTTCGGCGTCGCCATCACCCGGCAGAACTACGCCGACGCGGTGGTGCACCTCTCGCTCGGCGGCTGGCCCGAGCTCTCGCGCCTCGCGCTCAAGGGCCTCGGCGACCCGGCGCGCGCGCTGCCCCATCGCGGAGGCAACGGGATCGGGGCGTTCCCCGCGACGCTCGACGACGCGCCCGCGCGCGAGGTCGTCGCGTGGGCCCGGCTCGAGCGCAGGCTGCGCGCGCCCGCCGCGCGCGAGCACGCCCTCGACGGCATCGTGTTCGTAGGCGGCCCCGTCGCCCCGGCCCGCGTGGTCGAGCACGACGGCTTCGCGCCCGGCTCAGACCTCTACCTCCTCTCGCCTCCCGCGCCCGGCGGCGCCGTGCGCAACCTCACCGCGGCGCTGCACGCCGCGCCCGCGGACCTGCGCCACCCGGCCGTCGACGACGCGGGCGCGCGGGTCGCGTTCAGCATGCGAGAGCGCCGCGACGGCGGCACGGCGCTCTGGGAGCTCGAGCTCGAGAGCGGCCGCGCGCGCCGCGTCACCACGCCCGTGACCCTGCCCGACGGCCGTGAGTCTTCGGACCTCTGGCCCGCCTACGCGCCCGACGGACGTCTGTGGTTCGCCTCCGATCGCGCGGGCGTGCTGGCCGAGCACGCCGACGGCTTCGACACCGACCTCTACGTCGTCGAGCCCGACGGGCGCCTCACGCGCCGCACGCACACGCCGAGCCCCGAGCTCGCCACGACCTTCTTCCGGCACGGCGGCGAGACCGCGGGCGCGGTGGCGTTCACGGCGATCCGCAGGCTCGGCGAGGGCTACAAGGGCGTGGTCTACCGCTTCCCGACCGACCTCCACGCCGAGTACCACCAGCACGTGGGCATCACGCTCGGCGACGACGTGGCGTTCCACATGCGCGAGACGCCCGACGGCAACTACGTCGGCCTGCTGCTCGACCGCGACGCGGTGTGGTCCGCGGGCGCGCTCGTGCACGTCGACCGCAACCTCGACATCGAGCTCCCGTCGAGCGCCGTCGCGAACGCGTCCGTCCCCGGCTACCTGCCGGCGATCCAGTACCTCGGTCCCTACGGCTCTCGCGACGACGCCCTCGTCGACCCGTACGCCCCCGAGCGCAGCGCGTCGCCCGTGCGCCGCGACGACTCCGACGGCGCGTGGCGCGACCCCTGCCCGCTGCCCGACGGACGCCTCGCAGTCGCCTGGGCGCCGGGCACGGTGCGCCTGCGAGACCGCCGCGCGACGCCCGACTTCGGCCTCTTCGCCCTCACGCTCGGCCGCGACCCGGCGACGGGTGCGCTCTCGGTCACGCGCCGCGAGCGCCTCGTCGACCTGCCCGGCCTCTCCGAGACCGAGCCCGCGCCCGTGCACCGCGCCGTGACCGCGCGCGCGCTGCCCGCGGCCCCGTCGGGCGACACCGGGAGGCTCTACGACAACGGCGCCGCGGTGATCGAGAACATCCTGCGCCAGGTCGGGCCCGCGGGGCCCCGCGCGCTCCGCGAGGACCTTCGCGCGGTGCGCATCCTCGAGTGGCTCCCTCGCGGCCGCGACCCCGCGTTCGCGAGCGCCGACGCGGCGCTCTACCCCGAGCAGCGCGCGAGCGGAGCGACGCCGCACATGCCCGCGCGCGTGCTCGCCGAGGTGCCGCTCGAAGCCGACGGGACCTTCTTCGCGGAGCTCGCCGCGGGCACGGCGTTCCGCCTCCAGCTCCTCGACGCGCGCGGCATGGCCGTGGGCGCCCAGCACAACCGCTGGTTCGACATCCAGGGCGGCCAGGAGCTTCGACAGGGCGTCTCGCCCTCGACCTTCGACGCGCGCTGCGCGGGCTGCCACGGCGGCCGCAGCGGGCGCGCGATCGACGCCCTCGCGCCCGTGGACGTGACCGGCCGCGCCTCGCGCTCGCTCGCCCGCTTCGAGAACGACGACCCCGACCGTCCGCGCGCGCCCGTTCGCGCCGGCGCGGCGACCGCGCTGCCCGCCGAGTGGAGCACCGACGTCGCCCCGCGCCTCGCGCGCTCGTGC
>JBDHVF010000404.1:0-7223 GCA_039809605.1 Polyangiales bacterium
GAAGGACTGGCCTTCGCCTATGCCTACTTCCTCATCCCGCGCGTCGTCGCGATCCTGCTGCCGGTGGTGCTGAACCTCGACGCGCGGCTCGCCGAGGCCGCCGCCGCGCTCGGCGCGGCGCTGCTGCGCACGCTGTTCGACGTGACGATCCCCGAGCTGCTGCCCTCGCTCGCCGTCGCCGCCGCGCTGGGCGGGGCGATCGCGCTCGGCGCCTACGGCACCGCGCTCGCGCTGGTCGGCACGCAGTCGCCGGTGCTGCCGCTGCTGCTGTACTCGCGCATCGCCGAGACCGGCAGCGACTTCCCCGCCGCCGCCGCCATGGCGGTGCTGCTGGCGGCGGCCTGCACCGCGGTGATGGCGCTCGGCGAGATCGCCGCCGTGCGGCGGGAGCATGCCCGTGGGTAGCCCGCCCGTCGCGGTGATCGGCCCGCGCGAGCCGACCGGGGCGCAGGCCGCGTTCGCCGAGGTGCTGGGCGAGGCACTGGCGCGGCAGGGGCTCGTCGTGCGCGTGCGGCCGAGGCCCGTCGCCCGCAGGGGCCTCGGGCGCTCGCTTCGGGGCGCTGCCGCGAATCGTGCGGCGCGGCGCGGTCCCGCGGCGCGGCCCGGGCGCGGTCGAAGGCGAGGCCGGAGGCTCGGCCGACCACTCCCGCGTGATCTCTTCGAACGCTGCGGCCTCTTCGAGCGCGCGGGCCTCGTCGACGAGCGTGGGCGCGTCGAGGCGCACGGGGCGCTCGGCGATGTCGGGCGTCCCCATGAGCAACGTCGGGGCGTGGCGCTTCGACGCGTCGTCCATTGGCGGGCTCGCGGGGATCGTCCCTCTCGGCGCGCGACCGCGCAAGCGGCGGCGCCGCGGCGGTCAGGGCTCGATCTCGCGCAGGTCGGGGGGCACCTTGAGCGTGGGCTCGGTGCGCGCCTGCACGTCCTTCGCGCTGACGCCCTTCGCGACCTCGCGGAGCACCAGGCCCTCGTCGGTCACGTCGATGACGGCGAGGTCGGTGATGATCCGGTGCACCACGCGGCGGCCCGTGAGGGGCAGCGAGCACTCGCGCACGATCTTGGGCGTGCCGTCCTTCGCGGCGTGCTCCATCATCACGATCACGCGGCGGGCGCCGTGCACGAGGTCCATCGCGCCGCCCATGCCCTTGACCATCTTGCCGGGGATCATCCAGTTGGCGAGGTCGCCCCGCTCGCTCACCTGCATCGCGCCGAGGATGGCCAGGTCGATGTGCCCTCCACGGATCATCGCGAAGCTGTCGGCGCTCGAGAAGAAGCTCGCGCCGGGGCGCACGGTGATGGTCTCCTTGCCGGCGTTGATGAGGTCGGGGTCGACCCTGTCGGCCGCGGGGTAGGGGCCCACGCCGAGCACGCCGTTCTCGCTCTGGAGCACGACCTCGACGCCCGCGGGCACGAAGTTCGGCACGAGCGTCGGCATGCCGATGCCGAGGTTCACGTAGTAGCCGTCGCGCAGCTCGCGGGCCACGCGCTTCGCGATCTCGTCACGGGTCAGCATTGGGCCCTTCACCCCTTCGCCACGGTGCGGCGCTCGATGCGCTTCTGGTAGTTGGTTCCGACGAACACCCGCTGCACGAAGATGCCCGGCGTGTGCACCCCGTCGGGCTCGAGCGCGCCGGGCTCGACGAGCTCCTCGACCTCGGCGATCGTCACGCGCCCCGCGGCCGCGCACAGCGGGTTGAAGTTGCGCGCGCTCTCGTGAAAGACGAGGTTGCCGTGGCGGTCGCCCCTCCACGCCTTCACGATCGCGAAGTCGCCCGTGATGCCGCGCTCGAGCACGTAGTCGCGCCCCTCGAAGCTGCGCGTCTCCTTCTTCTCGCTGGCCTTGAGCACCGCGCCGCCGGGCCCGTAGAGCATCGGCAGGCCGCCGTCGGCCACCTGCGTGCCCACGCCCGCGGGCGTGTAGAACGCGGGCACCCCGGCGCCGCCCGCGCGCAGCCGCTCGGCGAGCGTGCCCTGGGGCACGAGCTCGACCTCGAGCTCGCCCGAGAGAAACTGGCGTTCGAACTCCTTGTTCTCGCCCACGTAGCTCGAGGTCATCTTGCGGATCTGCTTGTTGCCCAGGAGGATCCCCAGGCCCCAGTCGTCGACGCCGCAGTTGTTGCTCACCACCCAGAGATCCCTCGTGCCCTTGCGCCGCAAGGCCGCGATGCAGTTCTCGGGGATCCCGCACAGGCCGAACCCCCCCGCCAGGACCTTCGCCCCGTCGGGGATGTCGGCGCACGCGGTGTCCGCATCCGGAAAGACCTTGTCCATCGCCGCGATCACCCTCTCGGCCCGCGGCCGCCATCGCCGCGGGCGCGCGGATCGAACACCCGCGCGGCCGTGCGTGTCAACGCTCACGGCGCGCCCCGTAACGTTCACGGTGGCCCCGCGTACAGACGTGCCGGCGCGCAGACCCCCGCGCCAGAGCGGAGAACCCCGAGCATGTCGCAGACCACCGACTACGGCGCCCTCGTGCGCGACGCGTTCACGGCCTCGATCAAGACCGACAACCTCGCGCCGCTGCTCGTCGACGGGCTCATCGTCATCACCCTCGGCGCGTGCTCGCTCGGCGTCGCGTTCCCCCCGCTCATGCGCGGCTACACGGCGATGACCCTGCGCATCGCGCGCGGCGAGGCCGTGGCGATCGGCGACTCGCTCAAGGGCTTCGAGCACTTCGCGCGCTCGCTGGTGATCGGCCTCCTGGTGCTCGCCGTCTCGCTCGGCCTCTCGCTCCTGCCCCTCGTGGGCACGGCCGCGGGGCTCATCCTCGGCACGTGGGTCTGGTGCATCCACGTCGACCGCCCCGAGCTCGGCGCGCTCGAGAACTTCAAGGCCAGCGTCGCGCTCGTGCGCGAGCACCTCGTCGACACGCTGGTGCTCTGGGCCGTGGGCGCGGGCCTGGGCCTGGTGCTCTCGGCCACGGTCATCGGCTCGGTCGCCGCGCTCGCCTACGGCGCGATGCTCACCGCGCTGATGTACCGCCGCTGGTCGTTCTGACGCGGGGCCGTCACCCTCCGCCGCCGCACGCGGTGACGCGCGCCGTCTGCCCCATGCTCACGTCGACGTACTGCTGAAACGCGACGCCGTTGCTCGTGATCACCACCTGCACGTGCCCCGTGGGCGACCGCGCCGGCTGCGCGCGGGGGAGGGTGTAGCGACGCCCGCCGACGGTGACCTCGCCGTGAGGGCACGCGACCTCGATCCACCCCAGGCGGCCCTGCACGTCGGCGAGCAGCGCGTTGGTGAAGCCCGAGTGCGACGACATCCACGCGTCGCCGCCGCCGCGGAGCGCCTGTTCGAGCTTCTCCTCGGCGTCGACGAGGCGCCCCGACTGGCGGTAGAGGTGCGCCTGCGCGACGAGCGCGCGCGGCGTGTGGATCGCCCCGAACGCGCCGATCGCCGCCCCGCGGTTGCCCGACTGGAGCGCCGCGCACGCCTCGCGGTACGCCGGGTCCTCGTCGCAGTACGGCGCGCCGCGCACGGGTGAGCCGCCGGAGCCTCCGCTCGACGAGGTGTGTGACGGCTCGTGCGCCTGGGGCTGCGCGGGCGCTTGCGGCTGCGCCGAGGCGTCGCTCGCCTGCGCGACGGGCGTGACGTCGGGCGTCGGCGCGGCGATCGACGCGTCGCGCTCGGTCTCCGCAGGAGCCGCGTCGGGCGCGGGGAGCTCGACGTGCGGCGCGCGCTGCGGCTCGGGGGTGACCGCGGGCAGCTCGGGGTCGGCGGGCGTGAGGAGCCGCTGCCCCGCGAAGAGCACGGCCATTCCGAGCACCGCGCCCATCGCGACGTGGCGCCACGTGGGGTGTACGGCGTGCTGCGCGGGGCCTCCCTCGGGGTCGTGCTTCGAAGCGTCGCGCGGCGAGGGCGCGGCGACGGCGACCTTCTCGTGCAGCGTGGGCGCGTCGCTCTCGACGCCGCGGCGCGCGGTGGCGCCCTGGAGCGTGGCGACGTTGCCGAGCATCCCCGAGTCGCGCGCCTCGAGCACATCGGCGAGGCGGGCCGAGGGGTCGCCCTCGCGGTCGAAATGGCGCGCCCACAGCGCGCGCACCGGCGGGCTCGCGAAGGGCCAGAGGGCCGTGCCCGCGGCGCGCATCGAGGGGTAGCGGCGCGCGGGGTCGCGCTCCATCATGCGGGCGATGACCGCGTCGAGGCCCGCGGGCACGCCCGGGCGCACCTGGCTCGGCGCCTGCGGGGAGCGCGTGGTGATCGACTCGAGGAGGTCGAGCAGCACCTCGGCGCGAAAGGGCTTCTCGCCCGTGAGGGCCTCGTAGAGCACGACGGCGAGCGACCACTGGTCCGAGCGCGCGTCGACCGACTTCGACTGCCGCACCTGCTCGGGCGACATGTAGAAGGGCGTGCCGAGCCACGAGTGCGTCTGCGTCAGGTCGAGCTCGTCGGAGACGAGCTTCGCGATGCCGAAATCCACCAGCTTCGGGTACGCCACGCCCGTCACGTGGCGCACCAGGAAGATGTTGCCGGGCTTGATGTCTCGGTGCACCACGCCCGCGTTGTGCACGGCGTCGAGGGCCGACGCGATGGGGAGCATCACGTCGACCACGTCCTCGGTGGCGAGCGCCCTCTCGCGCTTGAGCCGCTCGGCGAGCGTCTCGCCCTCGAGGAACTCCATCGCCAGAAAGCCCCGCTCGTCGCGCACGCCGCCGTCGAACACCTGGATCACGTGCGGGTGCTCGACCTGCGCCGCCGACATGATCTCGCGCTGAAAGCGCGTGACCGCGTCGGGGCTCGACAGCACGTGCTCGTGCAGGATCTTGAGCGCGACGCGCTTCTTCAAGGGGTTTCGCCGCGCCTCGTACACCACGCCGAAGGCGCCGCGGCCCACCTGCCGGATGATCGAGTAGGGGCCGAACTCGGCGCCCGGCCCGAGCGGTCCCGAGACCTTCGTGGACATGCGACGGGAGTAGACGCGCGGGCGCGCGGGCCTGTCAACGGATCGCGTCGGCGAGCGCGTCGAGCACGAGGTCGACCTGCGCGCGCGTCATCGCGGGGCCGAGCGGCAGCGTGAGCAGCCGTTCGAACACGGCCTCGGTGCGCGGCAGCGCCGCGTCGCGCGAGCCCTCGTACGCGGTGAAGCGGTGGGTCGGCGGGTAGTGGATGCTCGTCTGCACGCCCGCCTCGCGCAGCGACGTCATCGCGCGCTCGCGGTCGACGCCCACCGGCAGCAGCACCACGAAGAGGTGGTGCGCGCCCTCGCCGTACGCGCCGCCCGCGAAGGGAACGCCGAGCCCCGCGAGGCCCTTCGCGCGCGCGTCCACGCCCTCGCGGTACCAGCGCGCGACCTCGGCGCGGCGCGCGTTGGCGCCGAGCACCTTGCGGAGCTGGATGCGCCCGATCGCGGCGCGGATCTCGTCCATGCGCGCGTTGGTGCCGACGCGCGCGACGTCGTAGGTGAAGGCGTGGCCGCGGTGGCGGTCCCACGTGAGCGTGGTCATGCCGTGCGAGCGCATGAGCCGCAGCGCCGCCGCCGTGGCGTCGTCGCGCGTCGTGAGCATGCCGCCCTCGCCGGTGGTCATGTTCTTGTTGCTGAAGAACGAGAACGCTCCCACCAGACCGAGGGCGCCGCAGCGCGCGGGCTCTGCCTCGCCGCGGGGGCGGGCGCGCGCGCCGGGCGCGTGGGCGCAGTCTTCGACGATGGCGACGTGACGGGCGCCGCGGGCGTCGAGCGCGTCGCGGATCGCGGCGACGTCGGCGGCGAAGCCCGCGTAGTGCACGGCCACCACGGCGCGCGTGCGCGCGGTGACCTTGCGCGCGACGTCACCCGGGTCGACGCAGAGGTCGTCGTCGCTGGTGACGTCGGCGAACACGGGCGTCGCGCCGAGGCGCGCGGCGGCGTTGGCCGTGGCCACGAAGGTGAGCGCGGGCACGACGACCTCGTCGCCCGGAGACACGCCCGCGGCGGCGTACGCGAGCTCGAGGCCCACGGTGCAGTTGCTCACGGCGATCGCGTGGGGGGCGCCCACCATCGCGGCGAACTCGCGCTCGAACGCGGCGACGCGCTCGCCCTGCGTGAGCCAGCCCGAGCGCACCACCTCGGCGGCGGCCTCGGCCTCTTCGTCACCGAGCGTCACGTCGGTGAGGGGAACCTTCCATCGCATGATCGGGGCAGCGCTCTACTGCTCGCCGCCGCAGGCGTTGCAGCTCCGAGCGCCGGGCGTGAGGTCGGCGCCGCAGTACGCGCAGCGCGAGGGCGCGGCCTTCGCGGCCTTCGCGGGCTGCGGGGCGCTCTGCTGCTGGCGCATCCACTCGGGGTTGCGGTTGGCCTCGTCGACGGCCTTCGCGAAGCTCGTGGCGGCGGCGCCGACGGCGGTGGCCGCCGAGCCCACGGCGCCCTTGATCGAGTTGAAGACGCCGGGCTCGCTCGCGTCGAGGGCCGCGAGCTTGTCGCGCTCGCCGTGTGCCGCGTACTGCTCGCGGAGGTACTGGCGCGCGGCGGCGTGGCGGGGGTCGAGCGTCAGGATCTCTTCGGCGGCCTTGATGGCGGCGGCCTCGTTCGAGAGCTTGAAGCGGTTGACGCCCGCGAGGCGCTCGAGCGAGACGACCTTCTCGGCGACGGGGCCCACGCGCAGCGCGCGCTGGCGGAGGAAGTTCGCCATGTCGGCCCAACGCGAGCGGGCTTCGGCCTGCGCGATCTGCGCGTCGAGGGAGCGGATCTCGGGGCTGTCGGGGGATGCGCCTTGCGTCATGGGCGCGGAGGCTACAGCGCGCGCGGCGCGCGTCGCAACCGCGTACGGCGCGGGGTGATGCCGGCGTCGGGGGGGGCGCGTCCGCGCGCATGGTGATGACGTGCGCGATCGCGCATCCGCGCGCATGGCGATGACGCGGGCGATCGCGCGTCCGCGCGGGTGATGCGGGCGTCGGGATCGCGCATCCGCGCGGGTGATGCGGGCGTCGGGATCGCGCATCCGCGCGTGGGATGCGGGCGTGATGGTTGCTCAGACCCGGCGTCGAGCCGCCGGGCTGTGCAGGGATGCGGCCCCTTCGGGGCGCAAGAATGGGGGATGTCCATCATGCTCGGCGCGGGCGTGGGTTATCGCCATCGGTCGCGGGAGCCGTGCGTGCGACGGCCATCCTCGCGGCGCCGACCCATGCGCGCGAGCTCACCGCAACGTCCGCGGTCCCCATCGGCGTCATTGAGCGACCCCCATCCTTGCGCCCCGAAGGGGCCGCATCCCTGCACAGCCCGGCGGCTCGACGCCGGGTTTGAGCAACCA
>JBDHVF010000405.1:0-7221 GCA_039809605.1 Polyangiales bacterium
ACGCCTGCACCCGCGGTGACGCCCGCGCCCGTCGCGCAGCCCGCGCCCCTCGCGGCGCGCGTCGAGCCCTCGCGCGACGCCTCCGTCGAGCGGCCGCGGGTGGAGCACGCGCGCCCCCACGTCGAGCGCGACGCCAGCCGCGAGGTCGCCGCCGCGCCCGACGCCTCGCTCGGTCGTCCTCGCGCGCGGCTCCTCTCGCCTGGAGGCGACTATCCTTCGCAGTAGCTCCATCGCCGCGTGCCTCGCGTGCGCGCTGGCTGCGCCCGTCGCGTGGGCGCAGTCGCAGCCCGTCGACCCGGCGCGCGCCGCGTACGACGAGGGCGTCGGGTACAACGCCGAGGGGCGCTTTCACGAGGCCGCGGTGGCGCTCGAGCGCTCGAACCGCCTGCGGCCGCTGCCGGTGGTGACGTACAACCTCGCGCTCGCGTACCGGGGCCTCGGGCGCTACGTCGCCGCGGTCGAGGCCTTCGAGCGGTACCTCCGCGCGCCCGACCCCTCGGCGCCGCCCGAGCGCCTCGCGGCGATCCGTGACGAGCTCGCGGAGCTGCGCGGGCGCGTGGTGACCGTGACCGCGAGCGTGTCTCCGCCCGACGCGTCGCTCACCCTCGACGGCCGCCCCGCGGCGACGCCCGCGCCGGGCGAGTCGCTCACGCTCGACCCCGGCCCGCACGTGTTCGTGTGGACCGCGCCCGACCACCGCCCCGAGCGCCGGGAGATTCCTGGCGTCGTGGGCTCGCACGTGCCCCTCGCGGTAAACCTCGAAGCCCTGCGCGAGGGGCGCCTCGCGGTCGAGCCCGTGCCCCTCACGGCCTCGGTCACCGTCGACGGTCGCCCCGTGGGCGCGGGCCGCCAGGAGCTCACGCTGCCTCCGGGCGAGCATCAGGTCGAGCTCCAGGCGCCGGGCCACGTGCCCGCGCGCAGGGCCGTGCGCGTGGGCGCGACGGGCGTGGTGCGGCTCGCGGTGAGCCTCGAGCGCACGCGCGCGCCGGGGTGGCTGCTCCCCGTGGCGATCGCGGGCACCGCCGCGGTGATCGCGGGCGCGGGCGTGGCGACGTACCTCGCGGTGCGCCCCGAGGTGCCCGCGCCGCGCGTCGGCACCTGGGACAACGTGCAGGAGCCGCGGCCGTGACCCGGAGCCTCTCCATCGCGCTCGTCGCGGCGCTCGTCGCGTGCGACCGGCCCGCGACGCAGGTCGTGGTGGCGATCGACAGCGACATGCAGCCGGGCGTCGAGCTGCGGAGCGTGCGCGTGCGGCTCGGGCGCGTGGGCGCCCCGCGACGTCTCTACGACCGCACCTTCGAGGTGAGGCCGCGCGCGCTGGGCGGAGCGGGCTCCGAGGCGCTCGTCGACGGGGTGCTCCTGCCGGGCGAGGTGGCCGTGTCGGCGGGCGACCCCGACGACCCGCGGCAGTTGCAGGTCGACGTGACGGCGCACCTCGTCGACGAGACGGGGGACTTCACCCAGAGCGTGGCGGTGCCCTTCGAGCGCGAGTCGGTGCGGTACCTGACGATGTTCCTCGCGGGGCGCTGCCGCATCGCGGAGAACCGCCAGTGCCCCGCGGGGCAGGTGTGCGGGCCGTCGGGCTGCGCGCCCGTGTCGGGGCTCGTGTCGTCGTCGCCTCCCGCGGCCGACGCGTCGGTCTCACGCGACGTGCCGCCGGTGCCGTGCGCGCGCGGCGGCGACGAGACCTGCTACGACGGCGTCGACAACGACTGCGACGGCGTCGTCGACGAGGGATGCGCCCCGCGGAGCTGCGTCGATCACCCCGAGCGAACGACCTTCGCCGACGTGCGCTGGGTCACCGCGACGCCCGCGCTCTACGACCGCCATTGCAGCAACGACCTCGTCACGCCCGCGGGGCCCTTCACCCTCGGCGAGCCCGCGGGCGACGGCGCGCCCTCCGAGGGCACGGTCGAGGGCGTCACCGTCTCGCCCTTTCGCCTCGACCGCTACGAGGTGACCGTGGCGCGCTTTCGCGCGTTCGCGGCGGCGGGCATGCCCCGGCCGCCGCACGACCGGGTGCAGTACCCCCGAGGCGTGGTGCACGTGCGCGACCTGCTCCCGTCGGCGACGGCGTGGCCCGTCGAGGCGCCGACGGCGTACTCGCCGGCCAACCGCTTCTGCCACTGGTCCGACGCGACGATCGGGCGCGAGGATCACCCGATCAACTGCGTCGACTGGTTCACCGCGCAGGCGTTCTGCGTGTGGGACGGCGGCCGCCTGCCCACCGAGGCCGAGTGGGAGTACGCCGCGAGGTACCTCCCGCTGCCCGAGTCGCCGCCGTCGAAGATGATCGCGTCGCCGCGCGCGTTCCCGTGGGGCGGCGACGTGTGGAACTGCGACTTCAACTATCAGAACCCCGACTGCGTGACCTCGTCGACGCCCATGGAGACCCAGTACGGCACCTGGGCGGTGACCCGCACGGCGCACTCGGCGACGTGGTACCGGGTGTTCGACCTCGCGGGCAACGTGGCCGAGTGGACCGCCGACGTGTACGCGCCCTACGGCGCGGGGTGCGGGGCGCAGGGCGCGGCGCCCGCCGACCCGCTCTGCGCGACGCCCGACGGGGAGCTTCGCTTCGCCGTGCGCGGCGGCGGGTACAACTCGCTGCGGTACGCGGTGCGCGGCGCGGCGCGCGAGGCCGTGTACCGCGCGGAGCGGCAGCGCACGCTGGGCTTTCGCTGCGCGCGCGCCCCCTGAGCGGTGGTGTATCGTGCGGTCGCCGATGGAGCCGCACGACGAGACGACGCAGACCACGCCCGCGCTCTCACCGCCGGGGCTCTGGCTCCGGGTCGTGGCGACGAGCGGGCCGCAGATGCTCCCGCTGCCCGCGCGGGGCGCGGCGGTGGTGGGGCGCTCCGACGAGGCCGACGTGCGCCTCGACGACCGCTCGGTCTCGCGACGTCACGCGACGCTGCACGTCGGCGACGCGGTGCAGCTCGAGGACCACGGCAGCGCCAACGGCACGCGCGTGCGCGGCGCGCCCGTGGCCCCCAACACCCGCGTGACGGTGCGCGTCGGCGACGTGATCGAGTTCGGCACGGTGCTCTGCGCGCTCGCGGGGGCGCCCGCGGAGGCGCCCGCCGAGGCGAGGCCCTCGCAGCCCTCGGGCGAGATCGTGATCGAAGACCCCGCGATGGCGCGCCTGCACGCGCTGGTCGACCGCGTGGCGGGCGGGGCGGTGCACGTGCTGCTTCTCGGCGAGACGGGCGTCGGCAAGGAGGTCTTCGCCGAGCGCCTGCACCGCCGCTCGCCGCGGCGCGACCGGGCCTTCGTGAAGATCAACTGCGCGGCGCTCACCGACTCGCTCTTCGAAGCCGAGCTCTTCGGCTACGAGAAGGGCGCGTTCTCGGGCGCGGCCGCGGCCAAGCCCGGGCTCATCGAGACGGCCGAGGGCGGCACGGTCTTTCTCGACGAGGTGGGCGAGCTCTCGCTGTCGCTCCAGGCCAAGCTCCTGCGCGTGCTCGAAGACGCCCAGGTGCGCCGCGTGGGCGGGCTCAAGTCTCGGCCCGTCGACGTGCGCGTCGTGTCGGCGACCAACCGCGACCTCGAGGCCGAGGCCGCCGCGGGGCGCTACCGCAGCGACCTCTACTTCCGCTTGAACGGCTTCTCGCTCACGATCCCGCCGCTGCGCGAGCGCGTGCGCGAGATCGCGCCGCTCGCGCGCCACTTCGCCCTCGCCGCCGCCGCGCAGTCGGGCCGCCCCTCGCCCACGATCAGCCCCGAGGCGATGCGCGCGCTCGAGGGCTACCGCTGGCCGGGCAACATCCGCGAGCTGCGCAACGTCATCGGCCGCGCCGTGCTGCTCTCGACGAGCGGCGCGATCACGACCGAGCACCTGCCCCTCGAGCGCATGCGCCCCGCGCCCGCCCCCGCGCCCGAGGCGCCCGCGGTCCCCGAGGCGCCCGCCGCGCCCGCGACGCTGCCCGACGACCTGCGCGACGCGCTGAGCGTGGTGGAGCGCCAGCGCATCATCGACGCGCTCGACCGCTGCGCGGGCAACCAGACCAGGGCCGCGGCGCTGCTGGGCATCTCGCGCCGCGCGCTGGTCTCGAAGCTCGAGCAGTACAACCTCCCGCGCCCGCGCAAGAACCGCGACGAGTGAGGTCTCACATCGGCGGCGGCAGGTCGCACAGGTGCGCGTCGGTGCAGACGAGCCCCATGCAGCAGTCGCCGCTGCCCCCGCAGCGCCCGCCGCGCGCGACGCACGTCGCCCTCGGCCGCGCGCAGACGTTGTCGCCCGCGCTGTCGGGCTCGCACACGCCGCTGCAGCAGTCGGCGCCCGTCGAGCACGAGGCGCTGTTGTCGCGGCACGGCGCGGGCGCCCAGTAGGGCGAGAGGGCCGTGGCGGCCTCCTGGCCGTCGAGGTAGTAGGGCACCTCCGAGGGGTCGGCGCGGCCGTCGGGGCGGTTGCGCACGGCGGCCACCCAGATCTGCTTCTGGTTGCGCACGCCCGCCCACGCGTTGCCGTACGCGCGGTCGGTGGTGAAGAGCAGCCAGAAGTACCCGCCCGAGTCGAAGGGAGAGAACACCGGGCGAAAGCTCCCCTCGCCCGCGGCGCCGAAGTTGGCGCGGTCGAGTCGCACCGGCGCGCCGCCCTCGCGGGCGATCATCCAGAGCGACCCGCGGCCCATCGCCGTGCGACGTGACTCGCCGCGCTGAAAGGCGATCCAGCGAGAGTCGGGCGTCCACGTGGGGTGCCAGTCGACGCGGAGGTTCGGCTGCGACGCGACGGGCGTGTGCAGGGTGACGGCGGCGCCGAAGCGGTCGCCGGGCGTCACGGGCGTGGCCGCGAGCGCGTCGGCGCGCGTGGTGAAGGCGATGAAGCTCCCGTCGGGCGACCACTCGGGGTCGAAGCCGTTGCCGGGGCTGCCCGTGGGCGAGACGGGCGCGCCGCTGCGGCCGTCGATGAGGGTGAACGCGTTGCTCGACGGGTTGGCGCCGCAGTCGCCCGACACGAGGCGCGAGCCGTCGGGGTTGAACGAGGTGCAGCGGCGCACCGAGTAGGGCACGCGCGCGGCCACGGGAACGGGGCGCGCGGTGAGGTCGCGCGTGAGGTCGTAGAGGGCCAGCGTCTCACCCGCTCCTTCGAGAAAGCCCGCGAGCTGGCGGCCGTCGCGCGAGACCGCGTGGCAGCCGATGCAGCGGTCGCCCGGGTCGGGCAGAAAGTCGACGCGGCGCGCCTCGTCGACGTCGATGCGACGGAGCCGCGAGGCGGGCGGCGACCAGTAGTAGACGCTCCCCGCGATCACGGCGTCGACGGTGCGAAAGACCCGCGCCTCGCTCTCGCGCAGCACCCCGTCGGCGAGGCTCGCCACGGTGAGGGTGATGGGCGCCGTGAGGTCGCTGCCGGCGAGGGCCCGCCACGCGTCGCGGGGCGGCCGCCACGAGCGCGTGAAGCCCGCGGCGCCCGCGCGCAGGTACGCCTCGACGACGGCGTGGGGGCGCGAGAGGCGCACGCGCACGAGCTCGCCGCGGTCGCTCGTGGCGCGACGCGGCGTCCACTGGACGAGCGGCGGATAGACGTTCTCGGGCAGCACGGCGCCCTGCAGGGGGTAGTCGACGAGGGGCGTCTCGGCGGGCGCGCCCGAGGGCCTCGCGTCGTCGACGCGCGCGCGGTCGGCGTCGCTGACGCCGTCGGCGAGCACGCGGTGGCGCGCGGTGACGGTGAGCGTGGTCTCGGCGGTGAGGGCGCTGCCGTCGACGAGCGCGACGCGCACGCGGGTCGAGCCGCCGACGCCCGTGCCCGTGAACGCGCCCGTGTCGGGGTCGAGCGCGCCGAGGGCGGCGTTGTCGAGGGAGAAGCGGCGGTACTGCGTGACCTCTCTCGCGCGCCCGTCGCGCTGGCGCCCCGTCACGCGAAAGGTCACCGAGGGAGGGGCGCCCGGGCCCGCGACGAGCGACGGGTCGGCGGGGTCGAGCGCGATCGAGACGAGGTCGGTGGGCTGCGTCCGCCCGCGCGCCGCGTCGAAGGCCGGGAGCGCCTCGCCGTCGCCGGGCGCGTCGAGGTCGCCGCCGTCGGCGCACTCGCCCTCGGCGCAGAGGTCGACGACGGGGTCCTCGGTGGCGCACGCGGCGAGCAGCGCGGCGAGCGCGGCCACGCGCGAGGGTGGGCGCATCATGCGCGCACGATAGAACGGTTCGCGGGGAGCGAGAAGCCGACGGCGCCGTGAGGCTCACGGCGCCCGGTGAAGAGGGGCGATGGCTACAGGTCGATGTAGAAGGTGTAGAAGCCCGAGCCGCAGGCCCGGTTGTAGTCGGTCACGCCGCCGCGGGTGCCCGTGACGGTGCGGACCGTGACGCCGCCGCGCACCACCGTGACCGTGTAGGTCGCGTACCGGACGGCGCTGGAGTACGCCTCGGCGCAGACGTAGTAGCGGCCCGGGGTGTACGAGGTGCTCCAGAAGATGTTCTCGGGGCCGCGCGCGGTGGTGTCGTCGCGGTCGAGCGTGCCGCCGCAGGCGCTGCGGTTGCCGTAGTAGATCTCGGTGCCGCAGGGCGGGCGCACGTGCAGGTCCATGTCTCCGCTCGTGTTCCACGTGAGCGTGAACCGGAGCTGCCCCTGGCCCACGCAGACGCCGCTCACGCAGGCCTGGCCCGCGGCGCACGCGCGGCCGCAGGCGCCGCAGTTGGTGTTGTCGTTCTGCAGGTCGCGGCACACGCCCGAGCAGTTGGTGGTGCCGCCGGCGCACGTGACGCTGCACGTGCCCGAGGTGCAGACCTGGCCCGACGCGCACACGCGGCCGCAGGCGCCGCAGTTGGTGTTGTCGGTCAGGAGGTTCCTGCACACGCCCGAGCAGTTGGTCTGGCCCGAGGGGCAGGTCAGCACGCAGGAGCCCGAGGAGCACGTCTGCCCCGCGGCGCACGCGCGCCCGCACGCGCCGCAGTTGTTGATGTCGCTGCGCAGGTCGCGGCAGATGCCCGAGCAGTTGGTGAGGCCCGACGCGCACGACACCGTGCAGGTGCCGCCCGTGCAGGCCTGGCCCGCGGGGCACACGCGCCCGCAGGCGCCGCAGTTGTTGTTGTCGCTCGAGAGGTCGCGGCACACGCCCGAGCAGTTGGTGGTGCCCGACGCGCACGAGATGTTGCAGGCGCCGCCCGAGCAGAACTGGCCCGCGGGGCAGGTGCGGCCGCAGGCGCCGCAGTTGGTGTTGTCGGTCGAGAGGTTCCTGCACACGCCCGAGCAGTTGGTGAGCCCGGTGCCGCACGAGACGTTGCACG
>JBDHVF010000406.1:0-7197 GCA_039809605.1 Polyangiales bacterium
CGCGGGGCCGCGGCGCCGCGCATCGCGAGCTGCATGTCGGTGAGCGAGCGCGAGCTCGACACCATGGTCAGGTCGTCGAGGTCGTCGTCGCCGAGCGCGCGCCGCGCGGGCGCCGGCGCGGGCGCGGGCGTGGCGGCGGGCGTGAGCACCTTCACGGGCGCGGGCGCGACCTGCCCGGGCGCGTCGCTCGGGATCATGATCTGGTCGAAGGCCGCGTCGGCGATGTTGTCGAGCTCGGCGTCGTGCGCCTCGACCACCTGGCCCGGCGGCTCGATGAGCACGTCGTCGCTGATGGGCACGGCCTCGAGGTCGTCGATCGACACCTCCTCGGCGTCGGCCGCGGGCACGTCGGGGATCGCCACGTGCGCCGCGCAGCGCCGCAGAAGCTCCTCGGGGCTGATGGGCTTGTGCACGTAGTCCTCGGCGCGCGTGCGCAGCTTGCTGTGGTGGTCGAAGGTCTCCTGCGACGACTCCGACGACGTGATCACCACGGGGATGTCCTTGAGCTCGTTGACCTTCTTGAGCTTGTTGCACACGGCGAAGCCGCTCATGCGCGGCAGCTCGACGGCCACGATGATCAGGTCGGGGGGGTCGGTGGGCGCGAGGTCGAGCCCGAGCTGCCCGTCGTCGACCACGCGCACGGCGCAGCCGCGCCGCGAGAACGCGCGCTTGAGCGCGTCGGCGAACCCGCGGTCCGATTCGAAGATCATCACCTTGAGGCCGCTCATGAGTCACCCGCCGCGCGGGCGCCGACGCGTACCGCCCGCCTTGGACGGAGCGCGCGCCACAGCGCGATCGCCCGGCAGCGTAGGGCCCCCGCCGCGCCTGCGTCAACGCCGGAGTCAGCGCGCCGCGAGCGCCTCGAGGTCGCCGCCCCGCACGTCGGAGAGCGCGCCCGCGACCTCGTGCGCGCCCGCGGCGGCGAGCGCTTCGCGGGAGTACGTGTGCGCGACCGCGAGCACCTTGAGCCCCGCGGCGCGCGCCGCCCTCACGCCCGCGGTGCTGTCTTCGACGGCGACGCAGCGCGCGGGGTCGAGCGACGGGCGCCACGCGCGCAGCCTCGCGAGGCCCGCGAGGTAGCCCTCGGGGTCGGGCTTGCACCGGGAGACGTCCTCCGCGGCGACGATCGCGCGCACGGCGTCGCGCGCGCCCATGATCGCGAGCGCCCCCTCGATCTCGGCCCGCAGCGCGCCCGACACGATCACCACGGGCGCCCTCTCCGCCGCCTCGCGCAGCGCCGCCGCGGCGCGTTCGAACACCCTGAGCTCGGTCGCGGCGCGCGCGGCGTACACCCGCGCCTTCGCGTCGATGAGCGCCCTCACCTCGAGCGCCTCGGGCTCGCGCCCGTGCGCCCGCAGGGCCGCTTCGAAGACCCCGCGGTCGTCGAAGCCCAGGTAGACCTCCTCGTACTCGCGCGCGGTGAGCGTGATGCCCAGCGGAGAGAGCACGGCGTTGAAGCCCTCGAAGTGCAGGCGCTCGTCGTCGACCAGCACGCCGTTGAAGTCGAAGAGCACGCCCTCGAGCGCCGGGGTGACGTTCATCGCGGGCGGTTGTCGCACGGTCGCGCGGACTTCGAAACACCGACGGCGACCCGTTGTTTCACGGAGTCGCCGTCGGTGTGCAATTGGTCGGGGCGACTGGATTCGAACCAGCGACCCCTTGACCCCCAGTCAAGTGCGCTAAACCAGGCTGCGCTACGCCCCGAACCACTCCCGCGGTGCCCCGCGAGGGACGGGGAACATACACCGCTCGCCGCGGATCGCAAGAGAAATGTTTCAGGGGGTCTCGAGGGCTTCGAGGGCGAGCGCCAGGCGGGCGCGGGCCGAGAGCAGCGCGGCGCGCAGGGGCTCGGAGCGATCGGCGGGCGGGGCGGCGGCGGGCTCCGAGGGCTCGGCGCCCTTCTCGCGGAGGTACTTGCGCGCGCCCTCGATGGTGTAGCGCTCCTCTTTCAAGAGCCTGTGGATGGTCACGAGGCGCTCGACGTCGCGGCGGGTGTAGACCCGCTGGCCCGTGCGCGACTTCTGCGGCCGGAGCGATTTGAACTCCGTCTCCCAGAAGCGGATCACGTGCGGGGCGACGCCCAGCAGCCGGGCGACCTCGCCGATTCGAAAATAGATCTTCTGCGGCAGTTGCACGGCCGGTCCCTCGCGACGCACGAGTCGGGGTCAGTCCTTGTCGCCGTCGCCCTCGAGCGTGACGCCCGTGGCCACGAGCGGCGGCACGGGCGCGGGCGCCTGCGAGGGCGAGCGCCGCGGCGCGGGCCAGGTCGACCGCCGCCCCGAGGCCGCGCGGTTCACCCGCGCCTTGAGCACCGGCGACGGCTTGAAGCGCACCACCCTGCGCGGCGCGAGGGTGATCCTCTCGCGCGTGCGGGGGTTGAGCCCGGGCCGCTCCTGCTTGTCGCGCACGACGAAGTTGCCGAAGCCCGAGATCTTGATCTTGTAGCCCGCCGCGAGCGTCGACTTCATCGTGTCGAAGACCGCGTCGACGAGCTGCGCGGCCTCGCGCTTCGAGAAGCCGCCGACGTTCTCGCAGATCGCATCGATGATCTCGGCCTTCGTCATCGCCCGCCTCGCGGCACGCAGATAATCACAGCGGCGCGCGCGGCGCAATCGCCCGCGCGTGGAGCTCCAGCGAGGTGACGCGTCAGCGCTGCGCCGCGCCGAAGGTCTCCCTCGCGCCGCGCGTGACGGCCTCGACGAGCGCGTCGACCTCGGCGTCGAGCAGCGTGCGGTCGTCGGCGCGAAAGGTCAGCGCGAACGCGAGCGAGTGCGTGCCCTCGGGCAGCTCGGCGCCCGCGTAGCGGTCGAAGATCGTCACCGACTCGCAGAGCGGCCCCGCGAGCGCGCGCAGGCGCTCGAGCACCTTGCCCGCGGGCACGTCGCGCCGCACCAGCAGCGCCACGTCCCTGCGCGACGAGGGGAACTTCGACGGCGCCTTCGCCGCGAGCGCGCGCGCGGTCTCCCCGAGCGCCGCCGCGTCGAGCTCGCCGAAGACCGCCGGCCGCCCGAGCTCCGCGCGCTCGACCACGTCGGGGTGCGCCGCCGCGATCACGCCCGCGACCCTGCCCTCGACCGTCACCCTCGCCCACGCGCGCGGGTGCGCCCACGGCGGGGCCTCTCCCTCGCGGTCGAACACCGCGGGCGCGTGGGTCATGCGCTCGACGAGCTCCTCGACGGCGCCCTTGAGGTCGTAGAGGTCCACGTCGTCGGGCCGCGCGAGCCACGCGTCGCGGGGCCCCGCCATCACGAACGCGAGGCGCGTCTCCTCGCGCGGCAGCGCCTCGCCCGAGGGCGCGAACACGCTTCCGAGTTCGAAGAGACGAACCCTCGCCTCGCCCCTGCGCCGCGCCGTCGCCGCCGCCGCCGCCAGCTTGGGCAGGAGCGACGGGCGCAGCACCGACCGCTCGTCGCTGAGCGGGTTGGCGAGCGCGATCGACGCCGCGGGGTCGAGCCCGAGCGCGGCGATCTCCTTGGGCGCGATGAACACCATGTGGATGGCCTCGTCGAAGCCGAGCGCGCACGCCGTCTCGCGCAGCCTCCGGCGCAGCCTCCAGTCGCGCGTGGCGCCCGCGCGCGCGCCCCGCGTCGGCGGCAGCCTCGCCGGGATGCGATCGACGCCCCACACGCGCGCCACCTCCTCCACGAGGTCGATCTCGCGCGCGATGTCCCCGCGGTGCGAGGGCACCGCGACCGCGTAGCCGCCCTGCGACGCGCGCACCGTGAACCCCAGCGCCGTGAGCAGCCCGGCCTCCTGACCGTCGACGTCGGCGCCGAGCACCGCCGAGGCCCTGCCCGCGCGCAGCGGGAGCTCGCGGGCTTCGAAGCGCGCGCCCGTCCAGTCGATGACATCCTTCGCCGCGGCGCCGCCGCCGAGGTCCGCGATCATCGCGACCGCGTGCGCGAGGGCGTCGTCGAGCGCGCCGGGGTCGGTGCGCCGCTCGAAGCGGTGCGACGACTCGGTGTGCATCCCGTAGCGCCGCGCCGTGCGCCGCACGCCGCGCGGGTCGAACCACGCGCACTCGATCACCACGTCGCGCGTCGCGCCCCGGATGCCCGAGCGCTCGCCGCCCATCACGCCCGCGAGCGCGAGGGGCCGCTCGCCGTCGGCGATCACCAGGTCGTCGGCCGAGAGCGCGCGCTCCACGCCGTCGAGCGTGAGGAGCCGCTCGCCCTCGGCCGCCATGCGCACGACGATGCGCCCGCCGCGGAGCTCCTCGCGGTCGAACGCGTGGAGCGGCTGGCCGACCTCGAGCATCACGAGGTTGGTCACGTCGACGACGTTGTTGATGGGCCGCACGCCGAGCCGGTGCAGCCGCACGCGCAGCGCGAGGGGAGACGGGCGCACCGTGACGCCCGTCACCACGCCCGCGAGGTAGCGCGAGCAGCGCGCGGCGACGTCGCCCGCCTCGACGCGCACGAGCGACGAGGCCTCGGCGTCGGAGACGCGCGGCGGCGCGGGCGGCGCCGGGGGCCTCCACCCGAGGCCGAAGAGGGCCGCGACCTCGCGCGCCACGCCGCGGTGCGAGAGCGCGTCGCCGCGGTTGGGCGTGACGTTGAGCGTGAGGATCTGATCGACCATGCCCGGCAGCGACGAGAGGGCGGCGCCGGGCTCGAGCGACGGGTCGAGGATGAGAATGCCCGCGTGGTCGGTGCCGAGGCCGAGCTCGTCCTCGGCGCAGAGCATCCCCGCGGAGACGACGCCCGCGACGGGGCGCGCCTCGAGCTTGAAGGGTTCGCCCTTCTTGTCGAGCACGGTCGCCCCGAGCTTCGCGAGCGCGACGCGGCCTCCCGGGGGCGGCACGTTGGGCGCGCCGCACACGACCTCTTGAGGGCCTTCGCCCGCGTCGACGGTGACGAGCGTGAGGGGGTTCTTGCTCGTGGGGTGCGGGCGCGACGAGAGCACCTTCGCGACGACGACGTCCTTCAGGTGCTCGCCGACGCGCTCGACGCCCTCGACCTCGAGGCCGCCGAGGGTGAGCTTCTCGGCGACGCGCTCGATGCCCGGGTCGGCGCCGAGCAGCTCCGTGAGCCAGTGATACGAGATGCGCATGGTGGTGCCGTGGGGTGTGTCTAGAGGCTGCCGAGGAAGCGGACGTCGTTCTCGAAGAGGTGGCGGATGTCGCCGATGCCGTAGCGGAGCATGGTGAGCCGGTCGATGCCCATGCCGAAGGCGAAGCCCGTGTAGCGCTCGGGGTCGTAGCCCACGCTCTCGAACACGACGGGGTGCACCATCCCGCAGCCGAGGATCTCGAGCCACCCGCCGCCCTTGCACACGCGGCACAGCGGCGACGCGCCGTGGCAGATGAGGCACTCGACGTCCATCTCGGCGCCGGGCTCGACGAAGGGGAAGTAGCTCGCGCGGAAGCGCGTCTTCACGCCCGCGCCGAAGAGTCGCGTGAGGAAGGCCTCGAGCACGCCGCGCAGGTGCGCGAGGGTGATGCCCTCGTCGACCATGAGCCCCTCGAGCTGAAAGAACATCGGGCTGTGCGTCGCGTCGTCGTCGCGGCGAAAGACGGCGCCGGGCATCACGACCTGCACGGGCGGCGGGTGGGCGAGCATCTCGCGCACCTGCACGGTCGACGTGTGCGTGCGCAGCAGCACGCGGTCGGCCCCCTCGCGCGACGACAGGAAGAAGCTGTCGTGCATGTCCATCGCGGGGTGGTCGGGGGGAAAGCCCAGGCGGTCGAAGTTGTACTCGGCGAGGTCGACCTCGGGCCCCTCGGCCACGTCGAAGCCCAGGCTCGTGAACGCGTCGATGATGTCGTGCAGCGTGCGCATGATCGGGTGCACGCGGCCGAGCCTCGGCCTGCGGCCGGGCAGCGTGATGTCGAGCGCGGGGCCCGAGAGCTCGCGCGCGCGCGCCTCGCGACGGAGCCGCTCGGTGGCGGCCGTCTGCGCGCGCTCGACGAGGGCCTTCACCTCGTTGACGCGCTGGCCGAAGGGCTTGCGCTCGGGGCCCGGCAGCTCGGGGATGCGCTTCATCACCCGCGTGAGCGAGCCCTCGCGGCCCGTGAAGCGCGCGCTCACCTGGCGCAGGTCGTTGTCGTCGCGCGCTGCGGCGAAGGCCTCGTCGACGCCGCGTGCGATCGCGTCGAGCTCCTCGGTCGGGGTCGTGTCTGCCATGACGGGCCGCGGAGTGTACGGACCGCGACGCGACGCGGCAACGCAGAGCGTCGCGGGGGCGTGAGGTTGTGTGAGGGAGGGAGGCGGAGGGAGGTGCGCTCAGCCCGCGGCGAGCGAGTTGGCGTTGATCTTCACGCCGGCGGCCTCGAGCACCGCGCGGAAGCCCGCGAAGTCACGCACGGCGAGGTCCGCGAGGATCTTGCGGTCGAGGCCGATGCTGGCGGACTTGAGCGAGCTCACGAGGCGCGAGTAGTTCGTGCCGAGCGAGCGCGCGGCGGCGCCGATGCGGGCGATCCACAGGCGGCGGAAGTCGCGCTTGCGGAGCTTGCGGCCCACGTAGGCGTACTGCCACGACTTGTGAACGGCCTCGGCCATCGGGCCGAAGAGCCGGCCGCGGCCGTTGGAGAAGCCCTGGGCGTGACGGAAGAGACGGTTCTTGCGACGGCGGCCCTTGAAGCCGGTTTTTGCGCGGGGCATGGGGTCAGTGCTCCTTCAGGGACGGCCGTAGGGGAAGAGTTGCTGCACGCGCTTCTCGAGCGCCTTGTCGACCATCGAGTTCTTGCGAAGGCGACGGAGACGACGGGCGTTCTTGCCGGCCATGAAGTGGCTGGCGCCGCCCGACGGGCGGCGGACGCGGCCCGTCCCTGTGAGCGTGAACCGCTTGGCCGCAGCGCGGTTGGTCTTCATCTTGGGCATCGGTTTTCCCTCTGAGATCGGTGAGCGCGCCCCTCTCGAAGGGCATCTTCGAGATCGCGCCGCGGTCGTTTCGCGGCGCGGTGCACGGCGGTCGGCCGTGTGGGGACGATGTTCGCGCGGGCCGGGAGAGGTGCCAGAGGCCAGGAGGGATGTCAAGACCGCGTTGCGCTGCGCGGCGGCTACTGGTGCGAGTCGATGTACCGCTGGAACGTCGGCACCATCGGCCCCTGCGGAAAGCGCTGGATGTACGTGCGCATCGTGCGAACCGCGTCGGCCTGACGGCCCGCGGTCATCTGCGTGGCGCCGAGCATGCCGAGCTCCTGCATCGAGCTCGCGCGGCCGCGCAGCGCGTTGATGATGCAGTTGTTGCGATCGG
>JBDHVF010000407.1:0-7181 GCA_039809605.1 Polyangiales bacterium
CGCCGCCCTGTGGCGTCACCCCGCGATGCTGCGCGCCGTGGCGCTTATCGTCGCGTCGGCGCCCGCGATCTCGTTCGTGCTCCTGTGGTCGTCGAAGTTCCTCGTGAAGACCTACGGCCTCGCGCCCGCGGACGTGGGCCGCTACCTCTGGGTCCCTCCGCTCGTGTACGACCTCGGCTCGGTCGCGTTCGGCGACCTCGCGAGCCGCCGCGCGCGACGTCGCGGCTTCGACGGGTCGCCCGACGGCCCCCTCGTCGCCCTGGCCGCCGCGCTCTGCGCCTGCGTCGCGCTCCTCTCGCTGGCGGGCTCGGTGTCGGCCGCGATGACCGTGTCGGCCGTGGCGATGGCGGGCGGCGCGGGCCTCTACGCGCTGGTCACCAGCGACCTGTTTGCGCGCGTGCCCGAGGGGAGCGTCTCGGCCGCGGGCGGATTGTGCGCCGCGGCCCAGTCGATCGCATACGTGGTGGCGAGCCCCCTGATCGGCGCCGCGGCGCAGGCCGACGGCAGCTATGCGCGTTCCGTCGTGGCGCTCGGGCTGTGGGTGCTGCCGGGCACGGCCGTGTGGATCCTCTGGCGCCCGCCGCCGCAGCGCGCGGCTACGGGGTGAGGGCTGTTCCCGACGAGGCGTCGGGCGTGTACGATCCGTGGCCCCACCGGTACCGAAACAACGGAGCGCATGAGCATGTTCGACGGATCGTCACTGCCCGACATCGAGCTGAACCTCGACGTGGTCGACGGGAGCAGCGAGGGCGCCTGGCGCCCGGTGCACGTCCACGCGCGCGAGGGGCTGTCGCGGCCCTATGAGTGCTCGGCGGTGATCGCGAGCAGGCACCTCGGGGCCAACGTCGACGAGCTCTTCGAGAAGAGCGTCGGCGTCGAGGTGGTGCGCGGCTCGCTCGTGCGCAACGTGAGGGGCTGGGTGCGCCACGTCGAGGACCTCGGGAGCACCGGGTCGTACCACTTCGCGCGGGTGGTCCTCGTGCCGCAGCTCTACAAGCTGTCGCACCGCGTGAACTCGCGCATCTGGCAGCACGTGAACGTGATCACCGTCGTGCGCGAGGTGCTCAAGGACGCGGGGCTCTACCAGGGCGACGGCGGCCTCGAGCTCGGCGCGGGCCTCGACCTGCCGGCGCGCGAGTACTGCGTGCAGTACCGCGAGAGCGACCTCGACTTCGTGATGCGCATCCTCCAGGAGGAGGGCGTCGCGTTCTTCTTCAAGCACGACGGGCCCGTCGAGACGCTGGTGCTCGCGGGCGACGGGCACGTCTACGAGCCCGCGCCCACGCTCGACGGCGCCGCGATCGAGATGCAGGACGCGGGCACCGCGACGGCCTCGGTCGAGTCGGTGCAGTGGTTCGACTGGCACCGCAAGACGCACCCCACGGGCGTCACGCTGCGCGACTTCGATTTCACGCACCCGCGGTCGTTCCTCGACTTCACGTCGAAGGCGCCGGGCGACGTGGGGGCGCGGCCCGTCTACGACTACCCCGCGCGGTACAACCTCGGCGAGTACAGCGAGGGCGGCCACGCCTACGGCGGCCACCACGGCGCGCGCACCGCCCGCGTTCGCAACGAGGAGCTGCGCCACGACTCGCACACCACGCACGGCCGCTCGAACGTGACGGGCTTCATGCCCGGCCTGCGCTTCGAGCTCTCGGGGCACATGCGCGCCGAGCTCGACGGCGCGTGGCTGCTCACCGACCTCGTGCACGAGGCCGTCGCGTGGGGAGACATCCCCGACGACACGCGCCAGAGCGAGCACATGAAGGCCGTGCTGCGCGAGGTGTCGGCCGAGGTGCTCCCCGACGGCGCCGCGCCGCCGGGCCGCTACGAGTCGCGCTACGTCAACCGCTTCGTGGGCATCCCCGCGGCGACGCAGTACCGCCCCGTGCGCGTCACCCCGCGGCCGCTCGTGTACGGGCCGCAGACGGCGACGGTGATGGCCGAGCCCGGCAGCGACGACGAGATCTGCGTCGACTTCCACGGCCGCATCCTGGTGCGCTTCCACTGGGAGCGGCCCGAGCTGCGCACGGCGAGCCAGCGGGGCAAGAACGCGTCGTGCTGGATCCGCGTGGCGCAGGCGTGGGCCGGCGCGGCGTGGGGCGCGATGTTCATCCCGCGCGTGGGCATGGAGGTCGTGGTGACCTTCCTCGAGGGCGACCCCGACCGGCCGCTCGTCACGGGCTGCGTCTACAACGGCACCAACAACGTGCCGTACCCGCTGCCCGAGGAGAAGACCAAGAGTACCCTCAAGACCAGCACCACGCCCGGCGGCGACGGCTTCAACGAGCTGCGCTTCGAAGACCTCAAGGACCGCGAGCAGATCTTTCTGCACGCGCAGCGCGACCACGACATCGTGGTGCGCCGCGACAACACCCTCCTCGTCGGCAACGACCGGCAGAAGACCGTGCAGGGCTACGAGAAGGTCACCGTGGTCAAAGACCGCACGACCGAGGTGCAGGGCACCGAGCGCTTCCTCGTGCAGGGCGACCGCAACGTGCGGGTCAACGGGGCGAAGGGCTACGCGATCAACGTCGTGAAGAACCTCTCGCTGAACGGCGACGCGAGCATCAAGCTCACGTGCGGCGACAGCTCGATCGAGATGCTGCCCGACAAGATCACCATCTCGTCGAAGACCGTGCACGTGCTCGGCAAGAGCCTGGTGAACATCAACGGCGGGCTGGTGAAGATCAACTGCGGCGACGACCCCGGCGGGGCCAAGGCCGACAAGAACGACGTCGAGGCCGCGAAGCCCCTCGAGCTCCAGGGCCACAAGGGCGACTGGCTCTCACGCATCAAGGACAAGCTCGAGCCCGCGAAGCTCCAGGAGGCCGCTTCGAAGGGGCTCGACAAGGTGCTCGCGAAGTCGGGCGTGTCCGACAAGATCCGCGACCGGCTCCAGACGCTCGCCAAGAGCGTCGTGGGCGAGCTCGCCACGGCGGTGCAGCAGGGCCACAAGCCCGACTGGGCGAAGATCCGTGGGGAGTTTCACAAGGCCGGCGAGGAGGCCATCACCCAGGGCATCGAGGCCGGTGTGAACTCGGTCTTCGCCAAGATCGAGAACATCCCCGCGGTGAAGAACAGCAAGTTCCTGTCGGGGCTGGTGAAGGAGGTCAAGGGCGTCACCACCACGGCCGCCACGTGGGGCACCCTGCACGCCGTGGGGCTCAACAACGGCCTCGCGAAAGACCCCTTCTGGACCGTGCTCAAGCAGAAGCACGGCGCGTCGGTGAAGAGCTTTCTCACCGAGAGCGGTCACGCCTTCGCGCAGCAGGTGGTCACGGGCTTCGTCGACAAGGTCGGCAACCTGCCGCTGCTCCAGAAGAACCCGAAGCTGCGCGACAAGCTCATGGACTTTCTCATGAAGGCTGCGAAGCAGGGCGTGGACCAGGGCGTCGGTCAGGCGCTGCGCCTGCCGGGCTGACCTTCACGCCGTCTCCATCGGCCGCCGCGCGCTCGTCGTCTTCGCGGGAGATGAGCGTCGGCGGCACCCTGCGCGTGATGAGCCGCGCGCTGCGCCCGAACGACAGGTACATCCACGCCCACGAGAGCAGCACGAAGACGCGGTTCCTGAAGTCGATCAGGGCCACGATGTGCACGACGAGCCACGCGGCCCACGCGAGCAGGCCCGTGAGCCGCGTGCCGTTCACGTCGGCCACGGCGGCGTTGCGGCCGATGGTCGCCATCGAGCCCAGGTCTTTGTAGACGAAGCCCCGCGGGGTCTCTCCCTTGAGCCTTCGCGCGATGGTCTCGGCCGCGTGGCGCCCGCCCTGGATCGCGCCCTGCGCCACGCCGGGCACGGGCTGCCCGTTCTGGGTCATGGCCGCGAGGTCGCCGATCACGAACACCTCGGGGTGGCCCGGGATGGTGAGCGTCTCGTCGACGATCACGCGCCCCGCGCGGTCGAGCGGGACGCCGAGCGTGCGGGCGAGGGGCGAGCCCGCGACGCCCGCGGCCCACACCACGGTGCACGCGGGCAGGCGCTCGCCGCCGATGTGCACGCACTCGTCTTCGACGTTGGTCACGCGCGCGCCGAGGCGCACCTCGACGCCGCGGCGCTCGAGCTCGCCGAGGGCCGAGGCCGAGAGCTCCGGCGCGTACGAGGGCAGCACGCGGTCGACGCCCTCGACGAGCACCACGCGCGCGCCGCGGGGGTCGATGTGGCGAAACTCCGACGCGAGCGTGTGGCGGGCGATCTCGGCCATCGCGCCGGCCATCTCGACCCCGGTGGGGCCCGCGCCGATCACCACGAAGGTCAGGAGCGCGCGGCGCCGCTCGGCGTCGGGCTCGCGCTCGGCCGCTTCGAACGCGAGAAGGAATCGCTGACGGATCTCGACGGCGTCTTCGAGGGTCTTGAGCCCCGGCGCGCGCCGCGCCCACTCGTCGTGGCCGAAGTACGAGTGCGTCGCGCCCGTGGCCACGATGAGGTGGTCGTACGGGAGCTCCCCGTCGGCGAGCACGACCCTGCGCGCGGCCGCGTCGACGGCCGTGGCCTCGGCGAGCAGCACGGTGACGTTCTTCTGCTTGCGCAGCACGTGGCGAATGGGCGCGGCGATCTCGCTGGGGTTCAGCGCCGCCGTCGCGACCTGGTAGAGCAGCGGCTGAAAGAGGTGGTGGTTCTGGCGGTCGACGAGCGTCACGCGCACGGGCACGTTGCGGAGCGCGCGCGCGGCCGCGAGGCCACCGAATCCTCCCCCGAGGATGACGACGTGGGGTTGTGTCATTGCGCCGCGAATCGTAGGGGCACGACGAGCGCGGGGGCCATGGGGAAGCGGTGCTCCGCGTGCGTTCAAGCCACGGATGACTTTTGCAACGGCGCGCTTTCGGCGGGGTGCGGGGCCGTGGTACGGTCGCGCCACGCCCCGATGTCGGTGAACGCACGCGAGTCCAGCGCTCGGTCATCCCTCGTCGGGCACCGCATCGGCAAGTTCGACGTGATCGCCGAGATCGGGACCGGGGGCATGGCCACGGTCTACCTCGCGCGCTCGACGGGGCAGGGCGGGTTCAACCGCCTCGTGGCCATCAAGGTCATGCACCCGCACCTCTCGCAGGAGGACTCGTTCGTCGAGATGTTCCTCGACGAGGCGCGGGTGGCGGCGACGATCCAGCACCCCAACGTGGTGTCGATCATCGACGTGGGCATCGAGGAGGGACTGATCTTCCTCATCATGGACTACGTCGAGGGCGACAGCTTCTCGAACATCGAGAAGATGGCGGTGAACCTCCGGCGGCGCATCCCGCTGGGGATCATCCTTCGCATCACCCTCGACGCGCTCGCGGGCCTTCACTACGCGCACGAGCTCACCGACCACCAGGGCAACCCCCAGAACATCATCCACCGTGATGTCTCGCCGCAGAACGTGGTGGTGGGGGTCGACGGCACGGCGCGCATCGTCGACTTCGGCATCGCGAAGGCCGAGAGCCGCATCACCAACACGCAGGTGGGGCTCATCAAGGGCAAGCTCAATTTCATGGCGCCCGAGCAGATCCGCGGGCACGGCCTCGACCGCCGCGTCGACGTGTTCGGCATGGGCGTCACGCTCTGGGAGGCCATCACCCTGCGGCGCCTCTTCGCGGGCGAGAACGAGTTCGACACCGCGCGCCGCATCCTCTCGGGGGAGTATCCGAGCCTTCTCGACTACGACCCGCGGCTGCCGCCGGTGCTCGACGCGATCTGCCAGCGCGCGCTGCACCCCGACCCCGACCAGCGCTTCCACACGGCGGCCGAGTTCGCCGAGGCGATCGAGCACGAGCTCCGCGGCCAGATCGCGGGGCCGCGCGAGGTCTCGGGCTTCATCTCGGGCGTCGCCACGCAGAAGCTCGAGCGCGAGCGGCGCGCCGTGCGCGAGAGCGCCGTGGCCCTCGCGCACCCGGTCGAGCCCGACGACTTCGAAGACGACGAGCCGTCGTTCATGTCGACCACCGTGGTCGAGCAGCCCGTGCGGCCGCCGCCCGCCATCGACGCCGTGAGCGCCGTGCTCCCCTCGACGGCCGCGCCGCGCGACCGTTCGAACGAAGAGGGCGCGGCGACCACGCGCGGGTCGAAGTTTCGCCCGCCCACGATGACCATGCCGACGCGCGGCGCGGCGCTGAGCACGCCGCCCGCGAGGCCCGCCGCTCGGGGCATGGCCCCGCGCGAGGCGCCCGAAGTGGGCGGCGAGACGCGCGCGCTGCGCGTGCAGCCGCCCAAGAAGACCCCCTCGCTGCGCCCGCCCGGGCAGCCCCAGTCGCCCCTCGCGGCGGGCTCCCACGAGGAGTACGACGACGAGGGCGCCACGTCGCCCTTTCACAAGCTCGCGCTCGTCGAGCAGGCCCGCGCGCAGCGCATCGCGGCCATCGCCCCGATCGCGCCCTCCGCACCCGCGCCCGCGGTCGAAGAAGACGACGACGACAACAGCACCGAGACGGGCGCCGCGCGCACGCTCTTTCAGCCGCGCTTCACGCCGCCGCAGCACGACCCGGGGCCCGCGTCGGGCGAGGTGCTGCGCGCGCAGCTCGCGATGCCGCCGCAGTCGGCGATGCAGCCCGCGCCGACCGCCGACCGCTCGATGGCGATCGACCTCGTGCAGCGGCGCGAACCCCACGAGCCCACGGCCCGTCCGGCCGACGTGGTGACCGCGCCGTCGCCGCCGTACGCGCACCCCGACGCGTACGCGCCCGTCGCGCCCGCGCCCTACGGGCAGTTTCCGCCGGTGCCGCAGGGCACCGCGCAGTACCCCGCGCAGCCGCAGCCCGAGCGATCGGGCGTGCCGGCGGTCGTGTACGTGCTCCTGAGCCTGGTGCTCGTGGGCGGCGCGGGGGCGCTGCTCTGGTACGTGCTCCACGCGCGCGCGGCGTAGTCACAATTGCGTTGAAGGCCACGGGGGGCGTTTGTAGGGTTGCGCGCCGCGGGCGCCCGCCCTACTGACCGCGCCACTCCCGCAACGCGCCCGCAAGGAACAGTCGAACCATGGCCGTCGTACCTGTCGTCATGCCCAAGCTCGGCGAGAGCATCGTCGAGGGAACCATCAGCCGCTGGCACATCAAGCAGGGCGATGCGATCAAGAAGGATCAGGTGATCGTCACGGTCTCGACCGACAAGGCCGACACCGACGTGCCCTCGCCGGTGGGCGGCGTGGTGCGCGCGCTGCTCGCCGCCGAGCCGGACGTCGTGCCCGTCGACAAGCCCATCATCGAGATCG
>JBDHVF010000408.1:0-7180 GCA_039809605.1 Polyangiales bacterium
GACGGTTCCGCCGCAATCCCCGCGCGTATCTGCGGGCGCTGGAGCGGGGCCTCCTCAAGTCAGGTTTGCCGCCGTAGGGGTACTTCGCGAGCCGCTGGTTCACCGCGGACGTGACCTGCTCGACGGCGAGCGAGTCGCGCATGCGCTCGATCTCGGCGCGCAGCGCGGCGCACCGCGCGGCGTTCTCGTCGGGCTTCGGGAACGCCGCCTCGGCGAACGACTGCCACGACATCTCGAGCGGGTCGGGCAGGTTGTGCCGGTTCTTCGCGTCGTACGCGGGCGCGCGCGCCGTGCGGATCACGCGCGCGCCGCCCGTGGCCTTGCCCTTCGTGTCGTTGCGGCGCTTCGTGGTGACGTCGTCCTCGTAGCGCGCGAACAGCACCGCGTCGCACCACTCCTTGAGCAGCCCCGCGGCCTTCTCGTTCACCTTCAAGGTGAACCTGTCGTAGTCGGGCCCCTCGGGGTTCTTGAACGGCCGGCAGTGCGCGTGCGCGAGCAGGATCACGTTCATCCCGCGCGCGCGGCAGCGGTCGAGCTCGACGAGCAGGATGCGCCACTCGTCGAGCGCCGCGACGTAGCCCTTGCCGTAGCCGCCGCCGACCTCCTCGATCGAGTCGACCTTCGGCTTGGCGTTGGCGCACACGTGGGCGAAGACGAGCGGCTCGAGCCAGTCGACGGTGTCGAGCACCAGCGTCTTGTACTCGTGGCCGCCCGCGGCGAGCGCGCGCACGTACGCGAGCACCTCGGCCCAGGTGTGCGGCTCGGGCAGCGCGTTGACCTCGAGCAGCCCGTAGCCGTCCTCCTTGCCGATGAACACCGGCGCGGGCGCGTCGGCGGCGAACGTGGTCTTGCCGATGCCCTCGACGCCGTACAGGAGCACGCGCAGCGCGTCGGAGGGCTTCGTGCGCCGCACGATGGCGGCGAGGTTGGGGAGGGCGCGCGCGGGCGCGGCGGCGGGCTTCGTGGCGGCGTTCGTGTGCGTGTTCATCGTCGGTTCGTCTCCGGGTTCGTGGTCCTGGCCGCTCACGCGGCGTCGTGGCGCGCGCCGACGTCGTTCGCCGGGGCGGCGGTGTTGAGCGAGAGCTCCTCGTGCGCGCTCGCGGCGCGCCGGTAGAGCGAGGGGTCTTCGAGGTCCGCGGTGCCCGAGCACACGGGCCAGAACGCGCAGCGCGAGCCGTAGCGGTGGCACGCCTCGGGGTTCATCGGCGCGAGCCCCGCGCCGAGCGTCACGTCGACGAGCGTAGCGAGCTGCCACACGTCGAACGCGAACGCGTCGCGCTCGCCGTCGAGTCGCACGACCTCGTGGCGCGAGTAGAACCGCTCGGGCTCGGCGGCGATGGCGTCGGCGACGCGCGCGCGGAAGTCCTCGAGCCCCTCATCTTCGGCGCGCTGCCCCGCGCAGAGCCTCGGCGGCTCGGCCGGCTTGTTCCGCGTCGCGGGCTTGCCCTTCGTCCAGCGCAGCTTGTCGGCAGGCGTCGCGAGGAGCGGCCTCATCGCGGGCTTGACCAGCACGTCGTAGACGCAGACGTCGGCGTCGAAGCCGAGTGTCGCCGCGCCCTCGAAGTATTGCGAGACCTGGCCGTCGAGCGTGAGGCGCTGGCGGTAGTCGGAGCCGGCGCCGACGTCGACCGACTCGCCCGCGGTCTTGTGCTCGACGATCGCCACGCGCCCGTCGGCCAGCTCGGCGACGGCGTCGAGCTTGCCAGCGAGCGACCATCGCGCCATCGGCGCGCCGGTGTTCGCAGACACCAGCGGCAGCGTGAACTCGCGCTCCACGGCCAGTGTGCGGTGCAGCTCGTCGCGCCACACGGCGTCGTAGCCCGCGAGCATCACCTCGGCCTTCGCGCGGTCGAAGGGGTCGAGCCCCGGCGCCGCGTCGATCGCGGCGAGTGCCGCGTCGAGGCGCCCCTCGCCGCCGTCGGCCAGCCACCACGCTTCGAGCCCCGCGTGCGCGGCGTGTCCGAAGGTGAGCGCGTGCGCCGCCGCGACGGGGCGGAAGCCGAGCACGTACTCGAACAGGTGCTTGCGGGCGCATGCGCGGAGCGAGCGGCCCCGCGAGGCGGTCATGTAGTGGTGAGGCTCGGTCGCGTGCGCGAGTTGCCCCGCGGCGATCCAGAACGTGATCGGGCGCATGGTCGGCGGTCTCCGACGCGCCGCGAAGGTCGCAGCGCGTGTGTTGACCGTCGTCTATGGTCGACTACAGATGTCGTCAACGAAAGATTTACGAGGCGTGTCGATTCCTCGGCAGCCTGTGTTTCACGAAGTCCGAGGGCACCATCTCGTAGATCCGCGCGAGCACCCGCGCGACGTCGGGCGTCGAGCGCGCGAGCAGCGCGACGAGTGGGCGGGGCACGGCGATGGCGCGCGCGAGCCGCTCCGCGGACTCGTCGTCGGGTGGGTAGCCGCGCTCGTGCAGCATCTCACGCGCGAGCGCGCGTAAGATGGCGCCGCCGCACTCGGGCGATGGCGCCGTCGGGTCGTACCGGACCAAACGGCCGACGATGCAGGCGTCCTCGCCGACATCGAGCGTGGGGTCGAGGGTGTAGTCGAGCGCGCGCACCAGCAGGCGCGGCGCGACCACGAGCGTATCGAGGCATGCGGCCTCGTGGATCTCGAGCGCGATGGACTCGCATTCCTCGAGAGGGACTTTGACAGAGTTGCCGACTTCTCCAGTCGGCGGAACAGCCAATGCACTGAGCATCGGTTCAACGTCTAGTCGCCAGAGCTCCGCTGTAAAGCGAATTGCGGTGCGAAGCTATTTCCGCTGGCGCTGACGCCCGCGACGCATCGTGTCAATTCGTGCGTCGGCGTCGGCGTTGTCGGCGCGGCGCAGCTCCTCGCGGGCGGCGCGGCGATACCACGCGCGGGCGAGGTCGACGACGAAGTCGACGTCGAGCGCCTGACCCGGCTCGGCGAGCACCATACGGCCCGCCTGGGTGAACGCGACGGGCGGCAACTCGGGGTGCGCCTTCGAGGCGTGCGCGAGCACCGCGGGCCAGTCGGCGAGCTCCGAGAGGCGCGGCTCCGTGATGGCGTGCTTCGCCCGCGGCGCGCCGCGCCCGGTCGCCAACCACTCGAAGGAAACCTCGGCGGCGCGCGCGATGGCATCGACGGTTTCGGTCGACGGCGCCGACTCGGGGCGCGAGCGCAGGCGCGAGACCATCACCCATACGTGCGACTCGTGGAGCCCGGCTCGACGCGCGAGCTCGCGCGCGGAGACGTCGAGGTCTTCGAGCAGCCAGTCGATGCGGTCGGCGAGCCCGGCTCCGTACGCGGTCACGGGCGCATCGTGCCCGCGCGTCGCCACCGTGGCAACGCTGGTGTTGACTACACTTGTCGACTCGTGCATAGCTACACCCGTAGTCGACGCCGTACAGGAGTCCGTCGCAGTGACGGCTCGTCGGCGTCCCCTGTCACCGTCAACCACACGCCTTCGGAGGGTGCAACCTATGATCCATCTGCCTGTCTTTTCGGGCGAAGGGCCCGCTGCAACGTTCCGCTGTGAGCCGCTCGGGGCCCCGTCGATGCGCGCGCAGGCGTGCCTCGAGCGTCAGCTCAAGGCGCGCTCGACCGCGCGCGTGCGCGTGACGGACGTCGTCAGCGCGGGGCTGCGCGCGTGTCGCAACTGCCCCGTCGGCGAGCACGTCGCGGCGACGCTCGGCGTCTCGCTGCCCCCGCCGCCGAAGTGCAAGACCGACGACTGCCCCAACGCGCCCGCGACGAAGACCATCGCGGAGCACCTCCGCGGCTACTGCGAGACGTGCCGCGCGCGCGTCGGCAAGCAGCCCCGCGAGGCCGTCGCCGGCGCCCCCCGCGTGGCGCGCGGGCGCAAGCGGTCCACGCGCGTCGCGCACGGCGAGGCGTCGGCCGAACTCGCCGCGCGCGTCGCCGAGACGTTCGCCGAGACGCGCGACGAGCGCGTGACCGCCGCCCGCGTCGGCATCCCGGCGACGCGGGTGCGGGCGATCCTCAACGCGCGTCGGAGGGCCGCGTGAGCGGGCTCGCCCGTCGCCTCGAGCAACTCGGCGCGTGGGAGGTCGCGCCGTGAGGTTCACCGCAACGCGCGTCTGCACGCGCCCCACGGACCCCTCGCACCTCGTCGTCTTCCTCGACGGCGACCCTGCGGACGTCGCCGCGATCGTCGCCGCGCTCGGCACGTCGCGCGGCGTCTCGGTCTCGCTCGACGTCGTGCGCCCCCGCGGCGGGCCGCTCCCGTCGTGCGACTGGTGCTCGCGCCGCTCGCGCCACGTCGTCGCTGCCGGGGACGGCTCCCACCAGTGCCGGCGCGGCACGGGCTGCACGCGCGAGCGCGCGACGCGGAGGGCCGCGTGATGCGCGCCGTTGACCTCTTCGCGGGATGGGGCGGATTCACGTGCGGCGCCGAGCAGGCGGGAGCGCGTGTGCTCTGGGCGGCGAACCACTGGCCGCTCGCCGTCGCGGCGCACTCGCTCAACCACCCGCACGCGAAGCATGTCTGTCAGGATCTTCGGCAGGCAGATTGGACCTCGCTGCCGGCGTACGAGCTGCTCCTCGCGGCGCCCGCGTGTCAGGGGCACTCGACGGCATCGCAACCGCAACGGCGGCGCTACCACGACGCGCTGCGTGCGACTGCCTGGGCGGTCGTCGACTGCGCGGAAGTCACCCGCCCCGCGGCGATCGTCGTCGAGAACGTGCCCTCGTTCCTCCGGTGGGAACTCTTCGGCGTGTGGTTCGAGGCGCTCGGTCGACTCGGCTACGACCTCACGACGCAGGTGCTCACGGCGAGCAGGTGGGGCGTACCCCAACGACGCGAGCGCCTCATCGTCATCGGAGTGCGCGATGGGCGCGCGCCGGCCATCGCCGACCCCAACGTCGGGGAGCCGGCTTTCGCGCCGTGCGTCGAGTGGGACGCGCCGGGTTGGCGCACCGTCTCGCGCGCCAGCGTCGGCGCGCGAGCGAGGATCGACTCGGCTCGCCGTCGACTCGGCAGGCGCTTTCTCGTGCAACACGTCACCGGGCACCGAGGGGTATCGCTCGCGGAGCCCATTCGCACGATCACGACCAAGGATCAGTGGATCGTGGTGGACGGCGATCGCTACCGGCCGCTCACACTGCGCGAGTACGCGCGGGCGATGGGGTTCCCCGACACGTACCGATGCCCCGACAACGTCACGCGAAGCGACGCGGTGAAGGGGTACGGCAACGCGATCTGCCCGCCGATGGCTCGAGCGGCGGTGTCGGCCCTCCTCGGCACGCGCTGCGGCGACGGCCGCGTGGAGGCCGCATGAGCGCCGACGTCGCCCACCTCGCCAGGCGCAAGGTCTCGCTGCGCCCCTACCAGCTCCGCGGCATCCAGGCGATCCGTGACGCCATCGCGCGCGGCTCGCGTCGCGTTCTGTTCGTGCTCCCCACGGGCGGAGGCAAGACGGTCGTCGCGTCGGAGGTCGTGCTCTCGGCGATCGTGAAGTCGCGCCGCGTCGTGTTCCTCGCGCACCGAAAGGAGCTCATCGACCAGACGGTGCGAAAGCTCCTCGCGCTCGGCGTGCCCGAGGACTGCATCGGCGTCGTGCGCGGCAACGACCGCTCGCGCTACCGCCCGACGGCGCCCGTGCAGGTCGCGAGCATCCAGACGCTCGTCAACCGCCAGCTCCCGCCGTGCGACCTGCTCATCATCGACGAGGCGCACCGCGCGCTCGCCGCCAGCTACCGCAAGGTCGCCGAGGCGTACCCGAAGGCGATCGTCCTCGGGCTCACCGCGACGCCGTACCGCGCCGACGGGCGCGGGCTCGGCGAGGCGTTCGACGCGCTCGTGCCGTGCGCGACGCCGCGCACGCTCATCGACGAGGGCTTCCTCGTCGAGCCGGTGATCTACTCGACGCCGCGCCCCGTGGACCTGTCGGGCGTGCGCGTGAAGGGCCACGACTACGACGGCGAGGAGCTCGCGGCGCTCATGGATCAGCGCGCGCTCGTGGGCGACATCGTCGACCACTGGCGCAGGCACCTCGACGGCGTGCGAACGGTCGTGTTCGCGTGCTCGGTCGATCACTCGAAGCACGTCGCCGAGCGGTTCCGCGAGGCCGGCGTCGCCGCCGAGCACCTCGACGGCGAGACCGACGAGGCCGAGCGCGACGCGATCCTCGCGCGGCTCGAGTCGGGCGAGACCCTCGTGGTGAGCAACATGGGGGTTCTCTGTGAGGGGTGGGATCAGCCGAAGGTCAAGGGCCTCATCCTCGCGCGCCCGACGAAGTCGACGGGGCTCTATCTCCAGATGGCCGGGCGCATCTTGCGGCCCGACGCCGACAACCCCGCGCAGCGCGCGATCATCCTCGATCACGCCGGGTGCGTGCACGAGCACGGCTTCCCGCAGGATGAGCGCGAATACACGCTCGAGGACAAGCCCAAGCGCGCCGCGAAGGGCCCGAGCGTGCGCACGTGCGATCACTGCTACTGCGCGTTCCCGTCGCGCGCGCGCACGTGCCCCGAGTGCGGTCACGACTACGGCGCCGAGGTCGACGCGCGCGCCGCGCTCGAGGAGCGCGCGGGCGAACTCGTCGAGGTCAAGCCGCCGACGCAAGAGGAGAAGCGCGCCGCGTGGGATGCGTTCCTCGCCGAAGCGCGGTCGCGCGGGTTCAAGCCCGGATGGGCGATGCACCGCTACCGCGAGCAGTTCGGCACGAACCCGCCGAACGCGTGGCGCGGCAGGCAGGACGTGTCGACGGTCACGCCCGAGGAGCGCCGCGAGGACTTCCTGCGCCTCTACGCGCAGGAGCGCGACCAGGGCTACAAGCGCGGTTGGGCGTGGGCGAAGTACCGCGCGAAGTACGGCGAGCCGCCGCTGCGCGCATGGTTCGCCGGCACCGGACGCGCGGAGCAGAGCGCCGAGCCGCTCGCCCCCACGACGACGACGCCGCGCCGCACACTCGTGCACGACGACGACACCGCCGAGACGGTGGTCTCGTGGTAGCCGCCGAGCAGCTCGAGGCGCCCGCGCGCACCCTCGCCGACGCGCTCGAGGTCGTGCGATGGCAGCGCGACGGCGTCGGCATCTCGGGCGCGCGCGGCCCGCGGTGGGCGGTCGAACTCGTGGCCGCCGAGGTCGCACGTCGCGCGGCGGGCTTCGAGCCCGCGATGCGCGCCACGGTCGCCGCGCACCGCGCCGCGTACGGTCTCGCGCCGCTCGCCAACGGCGCCCCGCAGTCTC